>DAOLDO010000434.1:0-5898 GCA_035327325.1 Chloroflexaceae bacterium
AGTCGCGCAGGCTCTGGACGGGGATGCGCCGGAGCCGGCCCTCGCCCACCGCGGATAGCTCGCCGCGGGTGATCAGACGCCGGATTGTGCGCGCGTCGTAGGCGAGCAGGCGGGCAGCCTCGGTAATGGTCACCTGGAACGGCTCCAGACGCTCGCGCCCCTCAGCGAGGGCACGATGCAGGTCGTCGTGATGGGGAGGGGTGATCATGCGCCCTGACAGCATCGGTGTTGCTCCTCTCAATACTGCCTGTACGATGTGTCCCGATGGGACAATGTGTGTCTGGACAGCATACGAGTAGACCTTCCCGAACGGAAGGGGACAAAAAGGGGTCAATAAAGGGGCGTCAGCGGGGACGTGCGAGGGGGACAACATTTCCTGCGCCGCATACCAGCCGCGGGTGGCTGGTATGTTCATTGTGCTGTCAGTTCCGCCACAGTTCTTGTGCGGGCCGTCTTTTCAGGTATAGCAGAGCCTTGCGTTTGCGATGAAAAGCTGGGTGGTGGCGGCGTTGCACGCCAGCTTGACCTTCCAGCCGCTGGAAGGTGTATGCTCACCGTCAGAAGGAGGTGTCGATGCAGATCAGCGAGCTCGCGCGGCGAAGCGGGGTGCCGGCCAGGACCATTCGCTACTATGAGTCGGTCGGGCTCCTGCCTGCGCCGACGCGCGCCGGCAACAACTACCGCCGCTACGAGCTGGCGGCGCTCGAGCGGCTCCGCTTCATCGTCAGTGCGCGCAGCCTCGGCTTCGCGCTGGCCGACATCGGTGCGTTGCTCGCGGCCCGCGATGCGGGCCAGGCACCGTGCGAGCGGGTGCTGGACGCGCTGGACGCCCAGCTAGCCAGCCTGGACCGGCGCATCACCGACCTGCTCGCGCTCCGCGAGGATCTCCAACACCTGCGTGCCGAAGGGGAGCAACGACCCCGCGATCAGGGCGAGAGCGGCCAGTGTGTCTGCTACCTCGTCACCGCGTACCACGATGGAGCAGTGGTCGCGATTGAGCGCCAGGAGATCGATGATGGCTGATCCCTGCTGTGCCCCTGTGGAGCATCGCGATGAGGTCGAGGCTTGCCCAGGCTGTTGCCATCAGGGGCGCCAGGTCGCGCTGATCACCGTCCAGACTCAGGTGAACGTGAGCCTGCGGGAGCTCGCCGCGGCGCCCTACCATATTTGCGCTACTCCTGGCTGTGCGGTGGTCTATTACGCTGTCGGCGCGCCGCCGCTGATGCGCGCTCAGGTCCGCGAGCCGTTCTTCCCGAAGGAGACAACCCCGGACGTGCTGGTCTGCCACTGTTTCCGCCACAGCCTCGGCGCGCTCCAGGGAAGCGATACGGCGGGCGGGAGTGCAATCCTCGCCGATATCATCGCGGGGACGCGGCAGGGCCAATGCGCCTGTGCGCTGCGCAACCCACAGGGCCGCTGCTGCCTGGGCGATGTGCGGCGCCTGATACGTGGTGACAAATTGAAGATGAATCAGGAAGATGAGGAAGCGCGATGAGCAGCGAGCTGCGTGATGTACCGGTCGCCTGCGATCCGCAGGCCCTCACCGCCGAGGTTTGGGCGGAGCACCAGGCCACGACGGCGCAGCTCTTTGGTGCGCTGCGCGAGGCAACGGAGGAGTTGGACGACGGCTACGCCTTCCGCTTCCCCGCCGCATCACTCGCGCTCGTGGCCGCCTTCATCGAGCGCGAGCGGCGCTGCTGCCCGTTCTTCACCTTCCACCTGATCATACCGCCCGCGGGGGCGGCCCTCACCCTGCGCATCACCGGCAGCCCCGAGGCGAAGGGCGTTCTGACGACCGAGCTGCTCAAGCCTACACTTTTACCATAAGCTTAGGCCACGGAAACGCGTCATAGAACCTCAGCCCTACCCCCGTGCACCGAGACACGGCTCGCATAGCCGTCGACGAGCATGCGAAGTTCGTCACGGAGCTCGTCGGGGCTAATGCTCTTGTCTAGCAGGGCCGCGCAAAGCGCTCGGCGTATCGACCGCCCCCACCGCTGCACCTCCGGATCGCTCGCCGCTGGGAACAGCTGCCGCAAGTTGGCCTCGAACGCCTGCTCCGTCCCCGTGAGCAGCGTCTCGATCACCTCCCAGAACGACTCTGCCCCCAGCTCCAGTGCTGCGTGAAGCGCAGGTCGGCAAAATCCGACGTGCTCGACGATCAGTTCAACGCCTTCCTCAAAATACTGCTGCGGGTCCACCTCGGCCAGATGCCCATACTGGCGATGAAAGTCCTCGCATCGCCGCAGCATCGCCGCTGGACACAGCCCGTGCAACACGAGCTCGCGCTTGGTCGGAAAGTAGTGGTACAGGCCGCCAATGCTCAGGCAGGCCGCCTGCGCCGCGTGGCGCATCGACAGCTGCCGTGCTCCATACTGCACAATCAACGGCGCGACCGCCAGATAGATCTCGCGCTGGCGCGCCAGCCGGTCCTCAGGCGGGCGGCCCTTTTTTCCGAACGGCATGCCGGGTTTCTCCAGATAAATCAGGGCCATAGTGCCAAACCAGCCAGGTCTATGGCACTATACCATGTGCCAGACACACCATACGTAGCGGCAGACAACACCACATTGAGAGTCAGAAATAACCGAACGGCCCGACAGTCTACGGGGGGTGGCGCTCCCGAACACCACACCCGAGGAGGTGCTCCGATGCTCAGCTCAGGTGATGTGCTCGAACATCCGGTGACGCGAGAAAAGATTGTCGTCCGCAAGACTGCGCGCGACACCGACGGCGAGCTGTTTCAAGTCGATTTCTACCTCCAGCCGGGGGCCTTCGTCGCGGCCGAGCACATCCACCCCTTCCAGGAGGAACGCTTCGAGGTCATCGCCGGCACGCTCCGCGGTCGTGTCGGGGGCAAAGACCTGACCAGCGGTCCGGGAGAGACCGTCGTGGTTCCCAAGGGCACGCCGCATGTCTGGTGGAACTCCGGCGATGATGAGCTGCACGTGCTCGTGGAGGTGCGGCCTGCACTCCGATTCGAGCGCTTCTTCGAGACGTTCTTTGGACTGGCCCAGGACGGCAAGGTGGACCCGAAGACGGGTCTGCCGAATCCGTTGCAACTGGCGGTGATGATGCGTACGTTTCGCCAGGAGCTGGTCCTGGCACGGCCGCCGCAGCTGGTGCAGACGGTGCTCTTCGGCGTGCTGACGCCGCTTGCGAAGCTGCTCGGGTACCGGGGCGAGTGCCCCTACCCCACTGCGCGGCAGGCCCAGGCATCGTAGGCCAGGCCGTAGCGGGATACGCTTGTTCGGACGGCGCAGCGTCTGGCCCGGCACATGTCCACTGCGCTCGCCAGCAGGCGCGTATAAGGGGATCGCATGGTCATATCGGAGTTTATCACCTTTCCGCGGCTAACTGGCGTCGTGCTCATTGCTTCCTTCGCCACGTTTGCAATCGGGGGGATCCTGCCGATCATTGGCGACCAGGGGAACGCGCGGATCTTCAACCTGGCGGTGCACGAGCACCTGCTAGCAGTGGCTGACAATGCGAGCATCTGGCGCTGGGCGAATGGTTTCATGGGGGCCGCCGCCGTGGTGCTTCTGGGCGGTCTGAGCATGCTTACAACGCTCCTGGAGGCAGCAGATGGGCGGCTCGCTTCGCGCCTGGGCCTGGTTGGCTGGCTGGTGAGCGCCGTGCTGTGGGTGATCTTCTCAGTGTTTCGCGGGACCGTCAGCGTGCACGCGGCGCAGGAGCTGAGCACAACGGGGGCGGCGCCGGCCGGCTACGAACCGCTTGCGCGGTGGGGCTTCAGGCTGTTCTACGCCTCGGCCGCGATCGGCTTCCTTGCGCTGGCTTCTTACGGCGGCGCGCTCCTGCAGACCGAGCTGGTACCAGCGTGGGCGGGGTGGGCGACGATCTTCTTCTGCCTTGCGCTGCTCGTGCAGTTGCTCATCACGGGCGATACGCTGCCAGCATTTCACTACGTGCCGCCGCTGATGATAGGCGTCCTTCTCCTGATTCACGGGTGAACGCAGCAGCGGTGTGGGCGATAGCATCTTGTACCACTTCAACTTGCCCAGGTATACAATCACCAGTATTCTCGTAAAATAATGTGTAGTCCAACGCGATGGCGCAGCTCTATCGAGCAGGCGCTCAATAATCTGGGATATACCGCCCCCTCGCATCGAGAGGGGTGGTGCTATGACATACTGCTCCTACCGACCTTTCATGCGCCTGCCTGGGCACGGGTCGCCCGCGACGGAAACGAGACGTACGCGCACGTCGCTTTAGTACAGAGCGACGAGCGTTTCGAAGATATTGTCATCGTGCTCGAAGAGGTCTCAGCTACGTTCCTGGCGCAAATAACTGCGATTCCGCCCGATGTTTTACGCAACCTTGACGAAGGCGGGCGCGATGGGATCGTCGTGCAGTGCTGGTGGCAGCATCACTCCGATACGTTCAGCTTCTTCGCGCATAATCCGACCCGTGCAGACCACATAAGCCACATGCACTTTCTCGATAGCATTCTGACAGTTCTAACTGAAAGCTTCCGGGGTGACCAGACAGTGCAGAAGTATCTCGCACACATTCAGGGGTACCTGTCCTCGTAGCTACGCCCATAGGGCGCAGGCCGGGCCTGCTGCGGCGTACCGCGCTCTTCCGCGCGTGCGAGTGGCCGTCTACAGCAACGCCACGAGCTCAGCAAGACCAGCTTCGGCGGCGAGTTCACGCGCCAGCTTCCGGTCGGCGCCGCGGGCATTGACATCCGCGCCCGCGGCTCGAAGCACACGGATGATAGCCGCGGCGTCCGCGGAATAGCCTGTTGCGTATCGGACGGCGGCCAAGAGGGGAGTGTCGCCGACGGCGTTGGGCCGGTTCACCTCCGCGCCAGCGTGAATCATGCGCTCAAGAAGCGGCAGCTTATGCCCTGGCTCGAAGCGCTCCGATCTGATCACCAGGTGCAGCTGCGAGTTTGCATCATGATCCGGGCTATACGGTACGCGCTTCACGTCTGCACCGGCGGCAACCAGAAGCTGCGCCGGCTCCGCCCGCCCCCATCGTAGCGCCGTAATCAAGGGCGTATCGCCGAGATAATCTTCACCATCGACCTCGGCGTCTCGCTCGAGCAACACGTGCACCGCGTCGGTGTAGCCGTAGCGGGCAGCAAGCGCCAATGGCGACCGATACATCTCCCGCTTCAGTCCCTGGAGTTCGCTGAACGGCCGGCTCAGTCCACTTGGATGCGCCCCCGCCTCCACCAGAAGCCTGACCAGCTCCGCGGTGGGACCCGGCAGCAGCGCTGCGGGGTCGTAGCTCCATTGCGCAAGGGCGCGTATGGCAGCGGGCATATTCGCTGTATCGAGTGCGGCGACCAGCGGCGGCTTTTCCAACGCGTCGCTTGCGTTGACGTTTGCGCGCGCGACGATCAGCAGCCGGGCTATGTCCGGCTGGCGGCGCCGAGCGGCGACGTGGAGCAGGGTGTCGGCGCTGTTGCGCGCGATGCTGCGGATATCTGGGTCGCCGCCCTGCGTGAGATAGCGCCGTATCGTCGCCGCATCGCCATTTCCAGCTGCCTCGGCCAACTCTAGCCAGTGGAATGTTTCGGTAGGGGCTTCCCTGAGCAGTGCCTGCCTGGCGCTGCTGACGTGACCAGAGGCCCGGCTGCTGTCGCCGTACAGGGCATACAGGCTTCTTTGCGTCGGGACAAGGTCGACCAGGCGCTCGCCGTAGGTATGTTTGAGGATGGCAGCGATCTCCTCGAAGCGATCATACACTTCCCATCCGGTTCTTTCCCGCCAGACAGTTGTGTCGCCGTGTCGAATAATGCTGTCGGCGTCGAGCTGGTCCCAAACCAGGATCAGCGTCTCGCCAGGAAGCTCGGGCAGTTGGCGCGGGGAGAGGAGCGGGGCTGCCGCGGTCGGGGCAGGTCGTGTGGGGCGCTGCTTCGCGAGCTGT
>DAOLDO010000435.1:0-5872 GCA_035327325.1 Chloroflexaceae bacterium
CCGCGGGGGGGGAGCCAGAGCAGCCGGGGGCGGGCGGCGGCCGGGGGGGCGGCCCGCCGGCGGGGCCGGAGCTCGGCTGTGGTCAGGGCCTCTTTCATCGCCCGCCATAGTACCACAGGCGGCGGCGGGGGCCCGGTCCCAGTACAGCGTTCCGAACGTCCCTACGGGTTGGACCAAGGACCAAGGACCAAGGACCAAAGACCAACCGCTCCGGCCGCTGCCCGGCCTTGGTCGCTGGTCTTCGGTCTTTGGTCCCGACTCCGGGCAAACTTCTGGCTCAGCGTCCTAGTCGCGCGCGGGGCTGCGCTGGCGCATGCGCTCGTAGCGCTCGCGGGCGCGGCGGGCGAGGGAGAGGGCCCGCTTCTCGCCGTGCTTGGCGATCGAGTAGGAGGGGCGCCTGATGCGGCCGCCCTCGCGCCAGGTGGCCTCGTAGACCTCGCGGCCGTCCTTGACGGCGCGGCGCACGCCGACGATGCCGGTGCTGGTGCGCGAGACGCCGATCACCTGGCGCTCGGTGCGGGGCTTGCCCAGCTCGCGCTCGGCCAGGTTGCGCCACTCGAGGGCCGCGCCCAGGGCGGCCAGGCGGTCGCCGTAGACCGAGTCGGAGAAGAACTTGCTGCGGCGCTGCTTGTTCCAGGTGACGCGCACGAAGTAGCCGAAGGTGCGCTTGGCGGGGTGGTCGATCCTGGTGATACCCTTGTGCTTGGTCGTCTTCGGGCGCAGGCGGGGCGGCAAGCTGCGCGGGTCGGGCTCGGCGAGACCGCGCAGGGTGGCCAGGGCCTCCTCGCGGCTGGCCGCCTGCTTCTCCGAGCGCAGCGTGGCGAGCAGCTCCTCCTCGACGGCGGGCGGCGGTGTGTAGCGCAGGGCCGCCATCGGATCCGCCGCGGAGGGCGCGCCGACCGCATCCTCAATCAGCGCGGTGCGCTCGTCGGCCGCGGCGTCGGCGGTAGGGGTATGTCGGCGAGGCATCGGCGTGTCGCTCCTTCGATCAGTTCCGCTATGCTCAACCGGGGTTCATGATTCAGCATACCAGAATTCTGATATTGTGGAGCGCGAGTCGTGACTTTCTCTCGGCCGGGCGCCCGCCTGGCGCCGCTACCCCTCTTTCGGGGCCCAGGGCAGGGTGACGCTGAAGCGGCTCCCCTGGTCGGGCGCGCTCACGACGGCGACGTTGCCGCCGTGCAGCCGGGTTAGGCGGGCGACCAGCGAGAGCCCGAGGCCGGTGCCCTCGTACTGGCGGCTGAGCTTACTGTCGAGCTGCTCGAAGGGCCGGAACAGGCGCGGCAGGTCGGCCTCGGCGATGCCGATGCCCGTGTCCCAGACGGTGAAGGTGGCCGTGCCCGCCTCCCGGTCGCCGCGAACCTGGAGGCCCATGCCGCCCCCCGCGGGCGTGAACTTGACAGCGTTGGCCAGCAGGTTGACCAGGATCTGCTTGAGACGGCGCGGGTCGCCGGTGATCACCGCGACCTGGGGGTCAAGGTCGCTCCGCAGTTTCAATCCCTTCTTGATCGCCGCCTCGCCAACCAGGCGCACGCTCGCCTCGCAGAGGTCGGCGACGCTGACCGGCTCATGCTGGAGGTCGAGCTTGTCGGCCTCAATCTTGGCGATGTCGAGCAGGTCGTTGATCAGGTCGCGCAGGTGGCGCCCGCTCTCCTCGATGCTGGCGACCGAGCGGAGCTGGCGCTCGCTGAGCGGGCCGTGGATGCCCTCGGCGAGGATCTCGGCCCGGCCGAGGATGGCGTTCAGGGGCGTGCGCAGCTCGTGGCTGACGTTGGCCAGGAACTCGTCCTTCAGGCGCGCGGCGCGGGCCAGCTCGAGGTTGGCCACCCGCAGCTCGTCGCGGCTCTGGCGCAGGGCCTCCTCGGCGCGCTTCAGCTCGGTGATGTCGCCGACCACGCTGAGCAGGGCCGGCCGCCCGCCATAGGCGATGATCCGCGAGGCGGTGTAGAGCCAGCGTAGCTCGCCGTCGGGCCTGTAGAAGCGGAACGGCTCGTTCGACATGATCGTCCCCGTGCTGACCGACGTGCTGAAGTTGGCGCTGAGCCGCTCGCGGTCGTCGGCCCAGACGAGGGCCCAGAGCTGCTCGGGTGTCGAGCTGACCAGGTCGGCGGCCCCGCGCCCCAGGATGGCGGCCATGGCGGTGTTGCAGAACACGATCCGCTCATCCTGGAAGACCACCACGCCCTGCTCCAGGCTCTCGAGCAAGGCCCGGTACTGCTGTTCGCCCTCGCGCAGGGCCTCGAGGCTCTGCTTGCGCCCGCTGATGTCGCGCGCGATGCCCTCGATGGCGACGATGGCGCCGCGCTCGTCGAGGAGGGGCGCGTTGCGCAGCTCGATCCAGATCGTCGAGCCGTCGCGGTGGCTCAGGCGCAGCTCGATGGGGCTGCGCAGGGCCTGGGGGTCGGCGAGGAGCTGGCGGGCGAGCTGCCGGTCGGCCGGCTGGAGGATGCGGCGCACCAGCCACGGGTCGGCGTAGCACTCGTCGGGCCTGTAGCCCGTGAGCGCCTCGAGGGCGGGGCTGATGTAGGCAAAGCGCGGCTCGGGCTGGTACTCGAAGCGGTAGATGATGTCGGGCGCGTTGTCGGCCAGGCGCCTGAAGCGGGCCTCGCTCTCGCGCAGCGCCCCCTCCACCTGGCGGCGCACGGCGACCTCGGCCAGCAGGCGGCTGTTGGCCGCGCTCAGGGCGACGGTGCGCTCGGCCACCCGCTCCTCAAGGGTGGCGTTGAGCTGCCTGAGGGTCCACTCGGCCAGCTTGCGGCCGGTGACCTCCTCGACCGCGCTCTGGATGTGCGCGGGCTCGCCGCCGGGCCCGCGCACGGTCGACAGGGTCAGGTTCACCCAGATCGTGCTGCCGTCGCTATGCAGGCAGCGGCACTCGTGCGCGGCGCTCTGCGCCTCGCCGTGAAGGAGCCGCCGGCCCAGGTCGGCGAGGGCGGCCCGGTCGTCGGGGTGGGTCAGGTCGGCGCAGGCGCGGCCCAGCAGCTCGTCGGGCCCGTAGCCGGTGATGGCGCAGAAGCGCCGGTTGACCCGCTGGAAGCGGCCCTGGGGGTCGGTGTGGAACATGCCCACGGCGTTCTGGTCGAAGGCCGCGCGGAAGCGCTCCTCGCTGGCCCGCAGGGCCTCATCGGCCCGCCGCCGCTCGCCGCCGGCGCGGGCGAGCAGGGGCGAGGCGCCCAGCCAGAGGGCGAGCAGGACCATCCCGGCGGCGTCGTGCGGGTGGGCGGCCGCCCGCACCAGCAGGAGGCTGATCGGCAGCAGCATGAGCAGGCAGGCCGCGCGCAGCCAGGTCGCGGCTGGGTGGCCGGGGGCGGGTTCGCGAGGGTTGGCGTGCTGGGTCACGGCGGCTCACCGGCTCTCGCTTCAGGTCGCGGCCAACTGATCAGCCAGGGTTATACCACGGCGTCCGTACCACGATCTGTCCGCGGCATCCCGACCGGCGCGATGCCGCTGGCACGCTCTCTGCTGATCGGGGGGGCGTCCCCGGATGGGGCGCGCAAGAGGAAGGAGCGAGCCATGGCGAAGGTGAACCCGATCCAGGCCCAGAAATACCTCAAGGGCGTTGACTACCCGGTCAGCAAGGAGGACCTGCTCGAGCACGTGAAGCGCAACGGGGCCGACGAGGAGCTTTGCAGCACGCTCGAGCGCATGCCGGGCAAGGAGTTCCAGACGCCCGCCGACGTCAGCAAGGCCATCGGCCAGATCAACGACAAGAACGACAGGTAGCCCGGCCGCGCCGGGCTCCCGAGCTTTCAGGAGGGACGCGGCGCGCCGCGTCCCTCCGCGCGTGCTCGCCCCGCCCTCACCCGCCCAGCCTGATGCGCGGGTTGAGCCAGGCGTAGGCCAGGTCGGCGGCCAGGTTGGCCAGGGCGAAGATCAGCACCGTGACCATGCTCACCGCCTGGAGTAGGGGCAGGTCGCGCCGGTCAATGGCGAAGGTCAGCAGGCGCCCAAGGCCAGGGTAGTTGAACACATTCTCGACCACGATCAGGCCGCTGATCAGCCAGCCCAGGCTGATCGCCACCACGGTGACCGTGGGCAGCAGGGCGTTGCGCAGGACGTGGCGCCCGAGCACGGCGCGGCGCGGCAGGCCCTTGAGCCGCGCGGTGCGCACGTAGTCCTGGCGCAACTCCTCGATCACGCCGGCCCTGGTGAGCCGGACCACGTAGGCGAGCAGCACCAGGGTCGCCGTGAGGGCGGGCAGGACGAGCTGGGGCAGGGCTTCGAGGAAGCCGGCGCCGGGGCGGATCGACGAGTTGGCGGGCAGCCAGCGCAGCCGGAAGGCCAGCAGGTCAATCAGAAACAGGCCGGTCACGAACTCGGGCAGGCCGACCACCGCCAGGGCGCCGACGCTGATCGCATGGTCGGCCGGTCGGTCCTGGCGCAGCCCGGCCAGCACGCCCAGGGCCACGCCGAGGGGCACGGCGATCGCCATGGTCAGGCCGGCCAGCATCAGCGAGTTGCCGAGGCGTTCGGCCACCACTGCCCTGATCGGCAGGCGCGTGCTGAACGAGCGGCCCCAGTCGCCCCGCGCGAAGTCCCACAGCCAGGCAAGGTACTGCACGACGATGGGCCGGTCGAGGCCGAGCTCGGCCCTGAGGGCGGCCACGGCCTCGGGGCTGGCCTCGCGGCCGAGGATGACGCGGGCCACGTCGCCGGGGAGCAGGCGGGTGATCACGAAGATCAGGGCCGAGGCGAGCAGCAGGGTCAGCAGGAGCAGCCCGGCGCGGCGGGCCAGGTAGCGCCTCATACGGTCTCCTCCTCCCGCCGGGGGGCCTGGGCGGCCGCGAGCTCGTCGAGGGGGATGTGGCACCTGATGCGGTGGCCGCCCCCGGCGTCGCGCCAGGGCGGCTCGGTGGTGCGGCAGAGCTCGCCGAGGAAGCGCGGGCAGCGGGTGTGGAAGCGGCAGCCCGTGGGGATGGCAAGGGGGCTGGGCGGCTCGCCGGCGAGCCTGACGCGCCCGGCGTGCTGACCCTGCGCGCCGTCGCCGCCCGCGGCGCGCGGCAGCTCGGGCACGGCCGAGATCAGGGCCTCGGTGTAGGGGTGCGAGGGCGCCGCCAGAACCGCGCCGACGGGCCCCTGCTCCTGCACCTGGCCGAGGTAGAGCACGGCCACGTCGTCGGCCAGGTAGCGCACCACGCCCAGGTCGTGGGTGATAAAGAGGTAGGAGGCGCCGTTGGTGCGGCGCAGCTCGCTCAGCAGGTTGAGCACCGCGGCCTGTACCGAGACGTCGAGGGCCGAGACGGCCTCGTCGAGCAGGACCAGGTCGGGGTCGGCGGCGAAGGCCCTGGCGATGGCGACGCGCTGGCGCTCGCCGCCGCTGAGCTGGGCGGGCAGGCGCGCGGCGTAGCCCGGGTCGAGCTTGACCGCCTCGAGCAGGCGGGCGGCCCGCTCGGCGGCCTCGGCCCGGCCCAGGCCGCCGAGGCGCATGAGGGGGCGGCGCAGGGCCTCGCCCACGGTCAGGTAAGGATTGAGGGCCTCCTGGGGGTTCTGGATGACCATCTGGAGGCGGCGCAGGAGCGCCGGGGCGCGGGCCTCGAGCCGCGGCGCCAGGGGCAGGTCGAGCAGGCTGATCGCGCCGTCGGTGCGCTCGGCCAGGCCCACCACGCAGCGGGCCAGAGTCGTCTTGCCGCTGCCGCTCTCGCCCACCACGCCCAGAGTGCGCCCGCGGCCGACCGTCAGGTCCACCCCGTCCACCGCCCGCACCGTGCCGCGGGCCGTGGGGATGTGGCGCTCCACGCCGTCGAGCTGGAGCAGGGGCTGTTCAAAGGAGCTTATCCCGTTACCGCTGACCTCACCCCCCGCCCCCCTCTCCGCCGCGGAGAGGGGGCGCCGCACCAGCGCCGCCTGAGCCCGCGGCGGCCCGTCCACGGCC
>DAOLDO010000436.1:0-1482 GCA_035327325.1 Chloroflexaceae bacterium
CATCCGACGCCACCGGCACTACCCGGATGGGCGGCCCCTCCGCGCCGGCCATGGGGCACAATCGGAATGTTCCAGATTTCACCAAGTGGCGCGGCCCGCCGCCGCGCTCACGCCGCCCGGCGACGCCCCCTGGCCGAGCCGGGCCGGCGACCGAGGCAACGCGAGAGGTGCTTATGCAGCCGCGAGAGTTCATCATGCCGGCCCAGATCGTCGTCGGGTCGGGGGCGGTCGAGCAGGTGGGCGAGCAGTGCCGCAGGCGCGGCTGGAAGAAGGCCCTCGTCGTCACCGACAAGATCATGGCCGGCATGGGCGTCGCAGGGCGCGTGCAGGAGATCCTGGGCGGCGCCGGCATTGCGAGCGCGGTCTACGCGGGCGTCAACACCGAGCCGGTGGTCGAGTTCGTCCAGGAGGGCCTGCAGCTCTTCCGCGACGAGGGGTGCGACTTCGTCGTCGCCGTGGGCGGCGGCAGCCCGATCGACGCCGCCAAGGCGGTCGCGGTGATGAGCACCAACCCGGGCTCGATCGAACAGTACAAGGGCCTCGGCAAGGTCGCCGCCCCCGGCGCGCCCCTGGTGGCCATCCCCACCACCGCCGGCACCGGCAGCGAGGCCACGGTCTACACCGTGATCACCGACCAGAAGACCGACGTCAAGATGCTGATCGGCAGCCCCTACCTGATGCCGACCATCGCCGTTGTGGACCCGCTGCTCACCCTCTCCTCGCCCCCCGGCGTGACGGCCGCGACCGGCGTTGACGCCCTGGTGCACGCGATCGAGGCGTACGTGTCGGTCAAGCGCCAGCCGATGACCGACCTGTTCTGCCTCTCGGCGATCGAGCTGATCGCCGGCAATATCCGCCAGGCCTGGTCGAACGGCGGCAACCTCGAGGCCCGCGAGCAGATGATGCTCGGCGCGATGCAGGCCGGCATCGCCTTCAGCAACTCCTCGGTGGCCCTCGTCCACGGCATGTCGCGCCCGATCGGCGCCCACTTCCACATCGCCCACGGCGTCTCCAACGCCGCCCTGCTCGCCGTCGTGACCGAGTTCAGCCTGATCGGCGACCCGGCGCGCTACGGCCACGTCGCGACGGCCATGGGCGAGCCCACCGAGGGTCGCTCGACGATGGAGGCGGCCGACCTGGCCGTCAAGGCGATCCGGCGCCTGGTCAGGGACATCAAGATCCCTTCGCTCAGGCAGCTCGGCGTTGACCGCGACCGGCTGCTCGAGCTGGCTCCCGCCATGGCCGACGCCGCCATTGACAGCGGCAGCCCGGCCAACAACCCCCGCAAGCCCACCCGCCAGGAGATCATTGACCTCTACGCGCTGGCCTACGAGGAGTAGATGGGGGAACCTGGTTCCCCCACGCCCCCGCACCCGAGCAGCGGGGGGAGGGTTTCGCCCCGCACCCGCGTAGCGGGGGGAGGGTTTCGCCCCGCACCCGAGCAGCGGGGGGAGGGTTCCGCCCCGCACCCGAGCAGCGGGG
>DAOLDO010000436.1:1582-5860 GCA_035327325.1 Chloroflexaceae bacterium
ACCCGAGCAGCGGGGGGAGGGTTCCGCCCCGCACCCGAGCAGCGGGGGGAGGGTTTCGCCCCACGCCCCCGCACCCGCGTAGCGGGGGGAGGGTTTCGCCCCGCATCCCCGCACCCGCGTAGCGGGGGAGGGTTCCGCCCCACGCCCCCGCAGCCGAGCAGGGGTCCGGCGACCGGCGCCCTGTAGAGACGCGGCGCGCCGCGTGCCAACGGGCCAGGACCACGAGGACACACTATGAGCACACCAACAGGCGGCCGGCTGACCGGCAAGGTGGCCCTGGTCACCGGCGCCACAGGCGCCATCGGGGCCGTGATCAGCAGGCGCTACCTCGCGGAGGGCGCCACCGTCGTCGTCAGCGGCCGCGACGCCCAGAAGCTCGAGGCCTTCCGCGCCGCCCTGGCCGACGAGGCCGGCGACCCTGCCCGCGTCGTCGCGCTGCCCGCCGACGGCGCCGACAGCGCCGGGGTGCGCGCGGGCGTCGAGGCCGTCGTCCGCCGCCTCGGCCGCATTGACGTCCTGGTCAACAACGCCGGCAGCGGCGGCGCCTTCGCCCGGCTCGCCCAGCTCGCCCGCGCGGACGCGCCCGGCGCGGGCGAGACCCTCGCCGAGACGGCCGCCAGCGTGCTCGGCGTCGCCTGGAACTTCATGCGGGCGGTGGCGCCGCACATGCCGCCGGGCGGCAGCGTCATCAACGTCTCGACGATCTTCTCGCGCGCCGACTACTACGGCCGCGTACCCTACGTCGTGCCCAAGGCCGCCCTCAACGCCCTGAGCGCCATCGCCGCCCGCGAGCTCGGCGAGCGCGGCGTGCGGGTCAACCTGATCTACCCCGGCCCGGTCGAGGGCGAGCGCATCGGCGGCGCCTTCCAGCGCATGGACGAGCTCAAGGGCCAGCCCGCCGACAGCACCTCCAGGGCCTTCCTCGCCACTATGCGCCTGGCCCGCCCCGCAGCGGAGGGGCACCCCGCCCGGCGCTCCCCCACCCCCCTCGACGTGGCCGGGGCCGCCGTCTTCCTCGCCAGCGACGAGTCGGCCGCCCTCAGCGGCGAGAGCCTCGAGGTCACCAACGGCATGACCCTCCCCGCCGAGAGCCGCACCACCTTCACCGCCCGCCCCGGCCTGCGCGCCGTGGACGGCAGCGGACGCGTGGTGCTGATCTGCGCCGGCGACCAGGTCGAGGACGCCGTGGCCCTCACCGGCGTGCTGCGCTCCTGCGGCGCCGACGTGGCGATCGGCTTCCGCTCCCGCGAGGCGATCGGCCGGCTCGAGGCCATCCTCGCCGAGAGCCGCCGCTTCGCCGGCGACAGCTTCACGCCGCCCCTGGTGGTCCACCTCGACCCCCTCGAGCCCGCCACGGCCGACGCCGCCCTGGCCCTGATCGGCGAGAACACCGGCGGGCCCAACTGCGCGATCATCCTGACCGCCCGCGGCGAGCCCCACGCCGCCACGGTGGTCGGCGCCGAGGACGCCGCCGTCGCGGCCTTCCTCGCCGAGGAGTTGACCGGCACCGTCGCCCTGGCCGCGCGCCTCGCCGCCCACTGGCAGGCCGTCGCCGTCACCCCCGGCGCGCCCCTCTACAGGCCCCGCGTGATCTTCCTCAGCAACGGCGATGACCGCAGGGGCAACCTGCTCGCCGGCGTGGTCAGCGCCGCCGTCGAGCAGCTCGCCAGGGCCTGGCGCCACGAGGCTCAGCTCGACGCCGGACGCGCCAACGGCGCCACCCCCGGTCGCCACCTCCCCGCCGTCTGGGCCAACCAGATCGTGCGCTACGTCAACGCCGAGGACGACGGCCTCGACTTCGCCTGCGCCGCCACCGCCCAGCTCCTGCTCAGCGACCGCCAGGTGGAGGAGCTGAGCCTCTACCTGCCGCGCAAGATCGCGGCGACCACGGGCTCGCAGCGCCCCTCCTTCGGCTGGGCCGAGAGCCTGATCGGCCTGCACCTGGGCAAGGTCGCCCTGATCACCGGCGGCAGCTCGGGCATCGGCGGCCAGGTCGGGCGCCTGCTGGCCCTCGCCGGCGCCCGCGTGATGCTGGCCGCCCGCGACCGGCTCAAGCTCGAGCAGTTCCGCGACACGATCGTGCGCGAGCTCGAGGAGGTCGGCTACAACGACGCCGCCGCGCGCGTGCAGGTCGTGGCCGGCTGCGACGTGGCCCGCGAGGCCGACCTGGCGGCCCTGGTCGAGCGCGCCCTGGCCGCCTTCGGCCGGGTAGACTACCTGCTCAACAACGCCGGCATCTCCGGCCAGGAGGAGATGGTGCTCGACATGCCCGTCGAGGGCTGGCGCCACACCCTCAACGCCAACCTGATCAGCAACTACTCCCTGCTCCGCAAGCTGGCCCCCCTCATGAAGCAGCAGGGCGGCGGCTACATCCTCAACGTCTCGTCCTACTTCGGCGGCGAGAAGTACGCCGCCATCTCCTACCCGAACCGCGCCGACTACGCCGTCAGCAAGGCCGGCCAGCGCGCTATGGCCGAGGCCCTGGCCCGCTTCCTCGGCCCCGAGGTGCAGATCAACGCCCTGGCCCCCGGCCCCGTCGAGGGCGAGCGCCTCAAGGGCACCGGCGAGCGCCCCGGCCTGTTCATGCGCCGCGCCCGCCTTATCCTCGAGAACAAGCGCCTCAACGACCTCTACGGCGCCCTGGTCGAGGCCCGCCGCGCGAGCGGCCGCCCCGTCGCCGAGCTGCTCACCTACCTCGCCGACAACAGCGTCGCCGCCCTCGCCGCCGGCGACGCCCCCGCCCCCCTGCGCCGCCTCGCCGCGGCCATCCAGCAGGAGGGCGACCCCGCCGCCTCGTCGTCCAGCTTCCTGCTCAACCAGAATATCGCTACCAAGCTGATCGCCAGGCTCAGCACGGGCGGCTACCTTCGCTCAGACTCTGATGTGGCGGCGGACGGGCAGGGCGCCACAGCCTCGATCGCCGGGCATCAGCCCTCGTCCTTCATCCTTCATCCTTCATCCTCCCCCCCCGACCCCTTCTTCACCAGGGCCCAGATCGAGCGCGAGGCCCGCAAGGTGCGCGACGGCGTGATGGGCATGCTCTACCTCCAGCGCATGCCCACCGAGTACGACGTGGCCGTCGCCACCGTCTACTACCTGGCCGACCGCGCCGTCAGCGGCGAGACCTTCCACCCCTCGGGCGGCCTGCGCTACGAGCGCACCCCCACCGGCGGCGAGCTGTTCGGCCAGCCCCCCGCCGAGCGCCTGGCCGAGCTGGTCGGCGCCACCGTCTACCTGGTCGGCGAGCACCTCGAGGAGCACCTCGAGCTCCTCGCCAGAGCCTACCTCGAGCGCCACGGGGCCGCCCAGGTCGTCCTGATCGCCGAGACGCCCGAGGGCGAGGCCCGCCTCCGCGACCGCCTGCGCGACCACGCGGCGGCCGGCCGCCTGCACACCATGGTGGCGGGGGCCGACCTCGAGGGCGCCCTCGACGCCGCCGTGGCCGCCCACGGCCCGCCCGGGCCCCTGGTCTGCACGCCCTTCCGCGCCCTGCCCGCGGGCCCCCTGGTCGGACGGAACGACAGCGACTGGAGCACCGTGCTCGACGAGGCGGGCTTCGCCGAGCTGTGCGAGCAGCAGCTCACCCACCACTTCAGGGTCGCCCGCAAGGCCAGCCTGATCGACGGCGCCGCCCTGGTCCTGGTGACGCCCGAGACCACGGCCACCTCGACCACCGAGCAGTTCGCCCTGGCCAACTTCGTCAAGACCACCATGCACGCCTTCACGGCCACCGTCGGCACCGAGAGCGAGCGCACCGTGCACCGCATCCTGGTCAACCAGGTGGACCTGACGCGCCAGGCCCGCGCCGAGGAGCCGCGCAGCGAGGCCGAGCGCCGCCAGGAGCTCGAGCGCTTCGTGGACGCGGTCCTGCTCACCACGGCGCCGCTGCCGCGCGCGGAGGACAGCCGCTACGCGGGGCGTATCCACCGCGGGCGGGCGATCACCGTGTAGGGGGGCCCCTACCACCCGGTTTGCTTTGCGAGAGGGCCTGCGCAGGCCCTCTCGCGCTCTCCCGCGCGGGGGCTCCGCCCCTCGACCCTTCCAGCAACTCGGCCCTGCCGTGCTGCAGGCCGTGCTGCCATGCCCCGTGGGCGCTGCCGTTCAGGTCGCCCCGACGCGCGTGGGCGCCCCGACCGGCGTGGTCGTCCCGGCCGACAGCCCTCCCGCGCAGAGCAGCCCCGAAGCCCGGGCTGCCCGGCAACACGCCAGAAGGCGCCCTAAGCCGCACCGATCCTTGACGTACGGGCGCCCCAGCGTGGGCGCCCACGCTGGGGCGCC
>DAOLDO010000437.1:0-5840 GCA_035327325.1 Chloroflexaceae bacterium
TCGACTCCGCCCTCGGCGGCCATGCGGCGGGCCAGGGGCGAGGCGGGCGCGAGCCGGGTCTGCTGCTGGCGCAGGTAGCTGAGCACGTCGCCCTTGCGCACCCGGCCGCCGGCCGGCTTCACCGCGCGCACGTCCAGCCCGTGCTCGGCGGCGATGCGCTGGGCGACCGGGCTGACGACCACCTGGGGGGTGGCCTCCGGCGCCGGCGCGGGCGCCGCAGGCTGGGCGGCGCCGGCTGTCGGGGCGAGCGTCTCGCCGGGGGCCAGGATCACCGCGATCACATGGCCGACCGGCACGTCCTCGCCCGCGCCGGCGCGCAGACCGGCGAGCACGCCGCTGGCGGGGGCCTCGATGTCCACCGTGACCTTGTCGGTCTCGACCTCGAAGAGCGGCTCGCCCTGGGCCACCGGCTCGCCCTCGGCCTTGCGCCAGGCGATCAGCCGCCCCGTCTCCTGGGCCATGCCGAGGGCGGGCATGATCACGTCGGTGGCCACGGCTAGGCTCCCCCGCTGCTGGCGCCGTTCGCGGCCACCGTCGCGCCGTTGTCGCTCACGTGGGCGTTGCGGTTCGACTGCAGCTCGCGCGTCGTGGGCAGCGGGCCGGTCACGGTGTAGTAGCGCTGCCCGCCGACCAGCAGCTCCTCGGCGGGGAAGCGCGTGATCACCTCGCAGCCCGTGGCGGTGACGACGACCTCCTCCTCGATGCGCGCCGCGCTCCAGCCGTCCGTCGCCGGCCAGAATGTCTCTAGCGCGAAGACCATGCCCTCCTGGATGACCTCGGGGTTGTCGAGGGAGACCAGCCGGCTGAGCACCGGCTTCTCCCAGTGCGAGAGGCCGATGCCGTGGCCGAACTGCAGGGCGAAGGCGGCCTCCTCGTTGGGGAAGCCGAACTCCTCGGCGCGGGGCCAGAGGGCGACCACCTCGGCGGTGGTGACGCCGGGCTTGATCGCGGCGATGGCGACGTCGAGCAGGTGGCGGGCGCGCTTGTAGGCGTCCACCTGGGCCGGCGAGGCGCTGCCCACCACGAAGGTGCGGTAGTAGCAGGTGCGGTAGCCCATGTAGCTGTGGATGATGTCGAAGTAGGCCGGGTCGCCCGGGCGCAGGGCCCGGTCGGTGAAGTTGTGGGGGTGCGGGCTGCAGCGCTCGCCCGAGATCGCGTTCACGCCCTCGACGTGCTCCGAGCCCATCTCGTAGAGTAGCTTGCTCACCAGGGCCACGCAGTCGCACTCGCGGATCCCGGGGCGCAGGTGGCGGTACAGCTCGTCGTAGGCCGCGTCCACCATCATGGCCGCCGTGTTGAGCAAGGTGATCTCGTCGGCGGTCTTGATCATGCGGGCGTCCTGCATGAGCTGCTGGCCGTCCACCACGGTCAGGCCCTCGCGCTGCATGGCGAAGAGCACGGGCGGCTCGACGATGTCCACGCCCACGGGCTCCTTGTGCAGGCCGCGCTCCTCCAGGGCGATGCGGATCTTGCGCGCCACGTCCTCGGCGCGGCCGGCGCCGGCGGCCATCGAGCCGCGCAGGGTCGAGATGCCCGACTGGGCTCGGTCGCCGAGCCAGGGGCAGAAGAGCTGGTGGTGCCGCGCCGCCGACCCGAAGTCCCATAGCAGGGGCTCGTTGTCCTGGGGCAGCAGGGCGTAGCGGCCGGCCTTGTCGTTGGCCCAGGTGCCGATCGTGGTGGCCGTCAGGTAGCGGATATTGTGGGTGTCGAAGCAGAGCAGGGCGCCCATGTCCGAGGCGCGCAGCAGCTGCGTGATCCGGCGCAGGCGGTCGCCGCGGAGCCGCTCGAAGTTGACGCGCTCCTCCCAGTCGACGCCCATGGTGCCGTGGGTTCTCAGGGTCATCTGTTCACTCCGTCGTGAGGGGTGGGCTGCCCATGGCGGAGCCATCCTGGCCCCACCCTGGTCCGCGCGTTCCTGCTGTCGTGGCGGCGCTACACGCGCCCGCAGAGCTGCCTGGCCTGCTCGACCACCGCCTGCGGGGTCGGCACGGTCTGGTCCTCCAGCGCCGGCGAGAAGGGGACCGGCACGTCCATGGCGCCCATGCGCTTCACCGGCGCGTCGAGGTAGTAGAAGGCCCCGTCTGCGATCACCGCGGCCAGTTCGGCGGTGACCCCGTAGCGCTGGTGGCCCTCGTCAATCACGATCGCCCGGCTGGTCTTCTTGGCCGAGTCGACCAGGGTCCGCGTGTCGAGCGGCGCCGTCGTGCGCGGGTCCACCACCTCGGCCTCGATGCCGAGGGGCGCCAGCAGGTCGGCCGCGGCCAGGGCCACCTGGACCATGCTGCTCGTCGCCACCAGGGTGATGTCGCTTCCGCTGCGCTTCACGTCGGCCACGCCGAAGGGGAGACTGTACTCGCCTTCGGGCACGGGGCCCTTGAGCGTGTACATCATCTTGTCCTCGAAGAAGACCACCGGGTTGGGGTCGCGGATCGCCGTCTTCAGCAGGCCCTTGGCGTCGTAGGGCGTGGACGGCACCGCCACCTTCAGGCCGGGGATGTGGCTCAGCCAGACGTGCAGGCTCTGGCTGTGCTGGGCCGCCGAGCGCCGGGTCGCGCCGAGGGTGGTGCGGATCACCATGGGGACGTTCAGCTTGCCGCCCGACATGTAGTGGACCTTGGCGGCCTGGTTGACCAGCTGGTCCATGATCAGGGTCATGAAGTCGCCGAACATAATGTCAACCACGGGGCGCATCCCGGTCATGGCGGCGCCGACGCCGATGCCGGTGATGCCGGGCTCCGAGATGGGCGAGTCGATCACCCGCTTCGGCCCGAACTCCTGCACGAGGCCCTTGAGCACCTTGAAGGGCGTGCCCGCCTCGGCCACGTCCTCGCCGATGATAAAGACGCGCGGGTCGCGGCGCAGCTCCTCAGCCAGGGCCTCGTTGATCGCCTGGCCGTAGGTCAGCTCGCGGGTGTCCGTGGCGATCGCATCAAGCGTAGACATGCTTGTCCACCTCGCTGCTGTCGGGGAAGGGCGCCCTGAGGGCGAACTCGACCCCGCGCTTCACCGTGTCGCGCACCTCGTCCTCGATCCGGTCGAGCAGGGGCCGGTCGGCGATGCGCTGCCCGGTCAGCCAGGTCGCCATCAGGGCCAGGGGGTCGCGCTCGCTGCGCCAGCGCTGCTCCTCCTCCTTCGAGCGGTAGTAGGCCCGGTCTATGTCGCCGACGTGGTGGCCGTGGTAGCGGTAGGTGTGGCAGAGCAGGAAGGCCGGACCTTCGCCGCGGCGGGCGCGGGCCACCAGCTCGCCGGCGGCGCTGTAGACCGCCCTGATCTCCTGGCCGTCAACCTCGACCGCGTGGATGCCGAAGGCGCGGGGGCGGCCCAGCAGCTCGCCCGCCGTGGTCTCGCTGAAGTGGGTGTACTCGTTGTACTGGTTGTTCTCGCAGACGTAGATCACCGGCAGCTTCCAGAGGGCGGCCATGTTCATCACCTCGTAGAGCAGGCCCTGGCCGAGGGCCCCCTCGCCGAAGAAGCAGACGGCCACCTGGTCGGTGCCGCGGGCCTGGGCCGAGAAGGCTGCCCCCGTGGCGATCCCGGCGCTGCCGCCGACGATCGCGTTCGCGCCGAGGTTGCCGGTGTCCTGGTCGGCGATGTGCATCGAGCCGCCCTTGCCCCGGCAGTAGCCGTCGGCCTTGCCCAGCAGCTCGGCGAACATGCGGTCCACGGCGGCGCCCTTGGCCAGGCAGTGGCCGTGGCCCCGGTGCGTGCTGGTGATGTAGTCGTCGCGGCGCAGCGCCTCGCACACGCCGACCGCCACGGCCTCCTGGCCGATGTAGAGGTGGGCCAGGCCCGGCATCTTCGCGCTCAGGTAGAGCTGGTTCACCTGCTCCTCGAAGTGGCGGATCGTGAGCATCTGCTCGTACATGCGCAGCCACTGCTCGCCGTCCACCTCGGGCTCTGGGGCCTGGTCGAGTGAGCCTGTCCGGAGTGTCATAGCCTATCTCGTCACCTGGACGCCGGCCATGCGGGCCAGGGCGTCGAAGAGGATGGCGAAGTCGTAGTCGTTCAGGCCCATGCCGCGCGCGGCCGACAGCAGCTCGTTGGTCGTCGCCGTCGTCGGCAGGGGCACCTCCAGCTGGCGGCCCAGCTCCAGGGCCAGCTGCATGTCCTTCTGCATCATCGAGCAGTTGAACCAGGCTTGCTCGGGCATGTCGAGGATGAGCGGGCCGCGGTACTTGACCATCGGCGAGGCGACTACGCTGTTGACCAGCACCTCCACGGCCGTCTCGCGCGGGATGCCGCTCTTTTCGGCCAGCAGCACGCCCTCGCTGAAGGCGAGCATCTGCACGGCCAGGCTCAGGTTCACGGCGATCTTCATCGTCACGGCCAGCCCGTTGGCGCCCACGTGGGTCACCTTGGGGCCAACCGCCTCGAGGACGGGGCGCACCTGGTCGAAGGCGGCCCTGTCGCCGCCGACCATCAGCGAGGCTTTGCCCTCCTCCACCGTCACCTGGGCGCCCGAGATCGGCGCGTCGAGCATGACGGCGCCGCGCTCGGCCACCTGCGCGCTCAGCTCGCGGCTGGCCTGGGGGCTCACCGTGCTCATGTCCACGTAGATCTTGCCGGGGCCGAGGGCCGCCAGGATGCCGTCGTCGCCGTGGGTGACGGCGCGCAGGGCCTTGGTGTCGGTCACCATCGTGAAGATCACGTCGGCCCGCTCGACGACGGCGCGGGGCGAGTCGGCCCAGGCCGCGCCGAGGGCAAGCAGCGGCTCGGCCTTGGCCCGCGTGCGATTGTAGACCGTCAGGGCGTGCCCGGCCTGGTGCAGCCGCATGGCGATGCGGCTCCCCATCTCGCCGAGGCCGATAAACCCGAGGTTCGCCATTGTACCTCTCCTCCACTGTGCTTATTGTTGGGTCGGGCCACCGAGACGCAGCCCGCCGTGTCCTTACCTGGGGCGAAGGGCCTGCGCGACCTCGGCGCGATGCCCGGGCTCAGGGGCCGGGCCGCGGGGCTCACTCATACTGCTTGTCGCCGTACGGTGGCTCCTCGACGATCGGCGGCGCGGCCAGGGCGTCCTCGCGGACCTGGGCCAGGTGGGCGCGCATCGTCTCCCGGGCCGCCTCGGGGTTGTGCTCCCTGACGGCGGCGAGGATCTGGCGGTGGTGGTGCTGGCCGCGGACCATGCCGCCGTCCACGTGGGCGATCTGGCGCCGCTGCGCGTCGAGCATGTCCATGATCGGCTCGATGATGCGCAGGATCAGGTCGTTGCCCGTGGCCTGGGCGAGCACGCGGTGGAACTCCTGGTCGGCGACGATGAAGCGGTCCATATCGTCCAGGGCCTCGTCCATCGCCACCACGGCGGCCTCCAGGGCGGCGATGTGGCTCGCGCCGGCGCGCTCGGCCGCTAGGGCCGCGATCTCAGGCTCGATCAGGCCCCGCACCTCGACCAGGTCGCTGTGGCCGCGCTCCTGGCCGACCCGCATCATCAGGCCGAAGGTGTCGCGCATCACCCGCTCGGTTCTGTTGGCCACGAAGGTGCCCCGCCCGACGAAGACGTCCACCAGGCCCTTCTGGGCCAGGGCCTTGATCGCCTCGCGCACCGCCGTGCGGCTCACCCCGAACTGCTCCGCTAGCTCGCGCTCGTTGGGCAGGCGGTCGCCCTCGCGCATGTCCCCACTGAGGATCTGGCGCTCGATCTGCTCGACGATGCGTTCGTAGAGACGACCCACCTGCACGGGTGTGTACATCGGCAAACTCCCCCTTGTCGGAGCTGAGTCTGGGCGCGAGCGCTCCGGGGGTGCACGCCGCCCGCTACAGCTCGGCGGCGCCGGAGGCCGGGGTAACGCGCCCCCGCCTCGGGGCGAGCAGTGGTATGATCATCACATCAAAATTGGTAT
>DAOLDO010000438.1:0-5838 GCA_035327325.1 Chloroflexaceae bacterium
CAGGTCAGCTCGATCTGGCCGTCGCAGGTGGAGACCTGCTCGAGGGCGACGACCACCTCGGGGGCGAGGTCGGCCGCGCCGGCGCCCTCGGCCACGCTCGTCCAGGCGCGGCTGGCGGCGTCGTAGCGCTTGCCGACGGGCTGGCGGCCCGACCAGCTGCAGCCGGCGGCCCTGGCGCCCGGCGCGCCGGCGGCCACCGCGCCCGTGGGCACGCCCGTCACCTCGAGCAGGGGGGCGGGGCCCTCGGGGGTGGGCACCGCGCGCACGGGCCGCATGAACAGGGCGAGGGCCAGGACGGCGGCGAGGGCGGCCATGGCCGCCGCGAACATGCCGGTGTTGGTGCGCAGGGCGCGCCTGGCCCGGCCGTAGAGGCCGCGGGGCGACGCGGCGGGGGCCTGGGCGGGCGCCGCCGGCTCGACCGGGGGCGGCGGGGGCACAGGGGCGGCGGTAGGCTCGCCCGCCGGCGCCGGGCCCCGCGCCGCAACGGCACTCTCCACCACGGTGATCGACTCGAGGGGGTCGGCCATGGCGCCCGTGTCTGGCACCACGCCGCGCAGCACGGTGTTGATCTCGGCCCAGGGCGTGCAGTGGAGCAGCCGCGGGATGGCGAGCATCTCGTCGTCGGTCAGCTCGATCTCCGAGGAGCGCTCGGTGATCAGGTAGGCGGGCAGCTCGTCCAGGCCCTTGAGCTCGACCTTCCAGTCGAGCTCGATCTCGCTGCCCTCCTGGATGCCGGGGGCGATCACCACGACGCGCTTGCAGGTGCGGAAGTCGAGATCGTTGGCCTTCTGCTCGGAGAGGAACTCGCGGCGGTGCTCGTTGAGGAAGTTGGTCAGGGCGTGGAAGTAGGAGATGACCTGGTTGTAGGGGTTCTTGCGGCCAGGGTTGAGGCGCTTGCGCTCGCCATTGCGGCCCTCGACGAACCAGGGGCCGTTGACGCTGCCGATCACCCGCCCGTCGCAGTGCTTCAGCTCGAGGATGAAGATCGCGTCGTGCTTGATGATCACCAGGTCCACCGTGCGCCCGCCCACGCTGAAGTTGGCCAGGATCAGGTAGAGGCCCTCCAGCTGGTGGAGGCCGTTGGCCAGGGCCATGATCGCCCTGCGCTCGTTGGGGTGCTCCGGCTTCTCGCCGATCCAGACCTGGACTGCCATGGCCTACTTGCCGTCTAGCGCGAGCGTCTTCCTGAGCTCGACGATCTGGTCGCGCAGCGAGGCGGCCTTCTCGAACTGCAGGTCCTTGGCGGCCTGCTTCATCTGCTTCTCGAGGTCCTTGAGCAGCTTGTGGACCTCCTCGCGGGGGATCTCGGCGACGGCGGCGGGGGCGTCCTTGGCGCCGGCCCTGTACTCGCCGCGCTCCTCGGCCATGCGCTTGATGCGGTCGGTCAGGTCGCGCACGCCCTTGGAGATGCCGACGGGGGTGATGTTGTTGCGCATGTTGTAGGCCAGCTGGATGTCGCGGCGGCGCTGGGTCTCTTTGATCGCGGCGTCCATCGAGGCGGTGACGGTGTCGGCGTACATGATCACCTGGCCCTCGAGGTGGCGGGCGGCGCGGCCGACCGTCTGGATCAGCGAGGTCTCGGAGCGCAGGTAGCCCTCTTTGTCGGCGTCGAGGATGCAGACCAGGCTGACCTCGGGCAGGTCGAGGCCCTCGCGCAGCAGGTTGATGCCGACCACCACGTCGTAGACGCCGAGGCGCAGGTCGCGCAGGATCTCGACCCGCTCGAGGGTGTCAATGTCGGCGTGGAGGTACATGGTGCGGATACCCATCTCCTTCAGGTAGTCCGACAGGTCCTCGGCCATGCGCTTGGTGAGGGTGGTGACGAGCACGCGCTGGCCGAGCTTGACCCGCTTGCGCACCTCGCCGATCAGGTCGTCCACCTGGCCCTTGGTGGGCCGGACGTGGATGACCGGGTCGAGCAGGCCGGTGGGCCTGATGATCTGCTCGACGATCTGCTCGCTCTGCTGGCGCTCGACGGGGCCGGGGGTGGCCGAGACGTAGACCACCTGGTAGATGTGGCTGCTGAACTCGTCGTACTGGAGCGGGCGGTTGTCGAGGGCCGAGGGCAGCCGGAAGCCGTAGTCCACCAGGGTCAGCTTGCGCTGGCGGTCGCCGAGGAACATGCCGCGCACCTGGGGCAGGGTGATGTGGCTCTCGTCCACGAAGAGCAGGAAGTCATCGGGGAAGTAGTCGAGCAGGGTCCACGGCGACTGGCCGGGGGCGCGGCCGTCCATGTGGCGCGAGTAGTTCTCGATGCCCGAGCAGTAGCCGACCTCGGAGAGCATCTCGAGGTCGTACATGGTGCGCTGCTTGAGGCGGGCGGCCTCGAGGACCTTGCCCTCGGCCTCGAGCTGCTGGAGGCGCACGGCCAGCTCCTCCTGGATGCCGCCGATGGCGACGCCGAGCTTCTCCTTGGTGGTGACGAAGTGCTTGGCGGGGTAGATGTCGGCGCTGGCCCGGTTGAGCAGGATCTCGCCGGTGAGCGGGTCGAACTCGGTGATGCGCTCGACCTCGTCGCCCCAGAACTCGACGCGCACGGCCGTCTCGGCGTTGGCCGGCATGATGTCGAGGGTGTCGCCGCGCACGCGGAAGGTGCCGCGGTGGAAGTCAATGTCGTTGCGCTCGAACTGGAGATCGATCATCTGGCGCAGCAACTTGTCGCGGTTGCGCACCTCGCCCTGCCTGATCGCGATCATCACCTGGCCGTAGTCCTGGGGCGAGCCGAGGCCGTAGATCGCGGAGACCGAGGCCACGATCAGCACGTCGCGCCTGGTGAAGAGGGCCTGGGTGGCGGCGTGGCGCAGGCGGTCAATCTCCTCGTTGATCGAAGCCTCTTTCTCGATGTAGAGGTCCTTCGAGGGGACGTAGGCCTCGGGGGTGTACTCGTCGTAGTACGAGATGAACATCTCGACCGCGGCGTCGGGCAGGAAGTCGCGGAACTCGGCCCACAGCTGCGAGACCAGGGTCTTGTTGTGGGCCAGCACGAGGGCCGGCCGCTGGGCCTGCTCGAAGATTGACGCCATGACGAAGGTCTTGCCGGTGCCAGTGGCCCCGAGCAAGGTCTGCTGGCGGTAGCCGCGCTTAAGGCCCTCGACGAGCTTCTCGATCGCCTGGGGCTGGTCGCCGGTGGCCTTGTAGGGGGCCTCGACGCGAAAGGACATAGGTGCGCTCCGGGGTCAGGTTTGTATCCCTCCCATTATAACGAACCGGCCCCGCTTCCGCCATGGGACGCGGGGCCGATCCTCGAACGGGCGTGCCAGCCTAGCGCAGCTCGTAGGTGATCTGGACCTGGGCGGTGACCACCTGCTCGCCGGCCTGGACGGGGACGGGGGCGCCTGCGGCCGCCTCGGCGCGGGCGTCCATCATCGGCATGGGCCCGGGCTGGGCGCCGCCGATGTTCTCGCTGATCACGAGGACCATGCCGACGCCGGCGCCGCCGGCCTGGGCGAGCTGGTCGGCCCTGGCGCGGGCGTCGGCCACGGCGGCGTCGCGGGCCTGGGCCTGGGCGGCCTTGGGGTCGCTCAGGCCGAAGCTGACCCCGTAGACGCGGTTGGCGCCGGCCTCGACCACCTGGTCGAGCAGCTCGCCGGCCTGGGCCAGGTCGCGGATCGTCACGCTGACCGTGTTGCTGACCGTGTAGCCGGTCACGTTGCGGCCCTCGTTGTCGTAGGTGGCGTGGATGTTGAAGCCGCTGGTCTGCACGTCGCGCTCGGCCACGCCGAGCTGCCTGATCCGCTCGATGATCGCCTGGGCCTGGGCCGTGTTCTGGGCGAGGGCCTCGCCGGTGGTTGGGGCCGTGGTCTCGACGCCGATCTGGACGGTGGCCATGTCGGGGGCGACGCGGGCCTCGCCGGTGCCGACCACGGTCACCTGGCGCATGCCCGGCACGCCGGCGCCCTGAGCCTGGGCCGCGGACGGCCTGGTGAGGGCGCCGCCGGCGAAGGCGCCGGCCGCGAGGGCGATCACCAGCAGGGCGCCGCCGAGGGCGCCGAGCAGCGTAGCGGTGCGGGTCTCCATAGCTGTTCTCCTGCCTTGATACGGGCGCTGTGGCCCGTGAGCATCTGTCGTCAGCGGTAGAACGCCGGCGAGGGCGGGGAGGTTCCCGGGGCCGGCTTTACAAAAGCGTGTAGCTAGGCTACCATAGCGCCGCACCATTCTCTGATCAGCGGAGGAGACGTCGATGGAGAGGATCTCACGCCGTCGGTTTCTGAAGGGTAGCTTCGCACTGGGCGCCGGGGCTATGCTCTGGGTCTACAGCGATGGGAGCTACAGGCTCGCCATGGCCCAGGGGAGCGCCGCCTACAGCGTCCGCATCCTGCACACCAACGACCACCACGCCCGGATCGAGCCGGTGGAGGGGAGCGACGGCAACCCGCTGCACGGCGGGGTCTCGCGCCGCAAGCGCCTGATTGACCGGATCCGCGCCGAGTCGAGCGACCCCGTCCTGCTGGTTGACGCCGGCGATGTCTTCCAGGGCACGCTCTACTTCAACCAGTTCAGCGGCCTGGCCGACCTCGAGTTCTACAACGCCATGGGCTACGAGCTCATGACCCTCGGCAACCACGAGTTCGACAAGACGCAGGAGGACCTGGCCCGCTTCATTGATGGTGCCGCGTTCCCGGTGCTGAGCGCGAACATCAACGCCCCCGCCGGCTCGCCGATCGCGGGCAAGTACCGGCCCAACATCGTGATCGAGAAGGGCGGCCAGCGCCTCGGCTTCTTCGGCCTGACCCCCCAGGACACCCCCGAGCTGGCCCTCGGCGCCCGCGGGCTCGAGTTCGGCGACCCCATCGCCGCCGCGCGCGAGCAGGTGGCGGCCCTCCAGGCCCAGGGCGTCAACAAGATCATCGGCCTGACCCACGTGGGCATCGGCGTGGACCGCGAGATCGCGCGCACGGTGCCCGGCCTGGCCATGATCATCGGCGGCCACAGCCACACCCCCATGGCCCCGATGAACGGGGTCGAGAACCCCCCCTACCCCGAGCTGATCTCCGGCCCCGACGGCCGCCCGGTCGTGGTGGTGACCGCCTGGGAGTGGGGCCGCTGGCTCGGCGATATCACGGTCAGCTTTGACGCCGAGGGTCGCGTGGTCCACGTGCAGGGCCGGCCCACCGAGGTGGCGGCCAGCCTCGAGCCCGACCAGGGCTTCGAGAACCGCATCGCCGTGTTCCGCGGCGCCCTTGATGAGCTGCGCCAGCGCGTGATCGGCGAGACGGCCGTGAGGCTGAACGGCGACCGCGCCGACGTGCGCAGCCGCGAGACCAACCTGGGCAACCTGGTGGCCGAGGCTCTGCTGGCGGGCGGCCGCGACGGCGGCGCCCAGATCGCGATCACCAACGGCGGCGGTATCCGCGCCTCGATCCCGGCAGGCCAGGTCACGATCGGCAACGTGCTCGAGGTGCTGCCCTTCGGCAACACCCTGGCCCTGACCACGATCACCGGCGAGCAGCTCAGGGCGGCCCTCGAGAACGGCGTCAGCCAGGTCGAGTCGGGCGCCGGCCGCTTCCCGCAGATCGCCGGCTTCCGCTTCGCCTTCGACCCCGCCCAGCCCGCCGGCCAGCGCGTGACGGCGATCACCTACAACAACCAGGCGGTTGACCCAGCCGCCACCTACCGCGTGGCCACCAACAACTTCCAGCTGGTCGGCGGCGACGGCTACACCGCCTTCGCCCAGGGCAGCAACCGGGTTGACACCGGCCTGATCATGGCCGACCTGGTCGAGCAGTACATCGCCGCCAACTCGCCGGTCAACATCGGCACCGATGACCGCATCCTCCAGGGCGCCGGCACCGCCCTGCCGGTCACCCCGATCGGCGAGGCGCCCGCCCCCCCCCCCGC
>DAOLDO010000439.1:0-1095 GCA_035327325.1 Chloroflexaceae bacterium
GCGGGCGAGCAGCTCCTCGAAGGCGAAGGGCTTGACCAGGTAGTCGTCGGCGCCGCTCGCGAACCCGGCCACCTTGTCCTCGACCTGGCCGCGGGCGGTGAGCAGGAGCAGGGCGGTGGGCAGGCGGGCGGCGCGCACCGCCCGGCAGATGCTCGGCCCGTCGCGGCCGGGCAGCATCCAGTCCACCACCGCCACCTCGTAGACCCCGCGCAGGGCCAGGTCGAGCCCGCTCTCGCCGTCGTGGGCCAGATCGACCTGGTGGTGCTCGTCGGCCAGGACGCGTGCGACCAGGCGGGCCAGGCGCTGGTCGTCCTCGATCAGCAGGACGCGCATACTTCCTCCTCGCCCCATAGCATACACCACGGAGATTGGAAGAAGCTTGGAGCGTGCAGGGGCAGGCGCCGCCAGCCGATCAGCGCGACCAGCTCGGCTCCGGCGGGGCGCGCGCGGGCGCGACGGTGCCTCTCAGCTTTCCTGATGATCGCCCCGGCCCAGCCTACACCTGGCGCACCATGGCGATCTCGTCGCAGCGGTCCTGCTTGAAGCAGGTGGCGCAGTCCTGCCAGATCTTGTGGGGCAGGCGCAGCTTGGGCACCTCGCGGAAGCCGAGGCGGCTGAAGAAGCCGACCTGCAGGGTGAGGGTGAAGAGCGTGGGGATGCCGAGACTCGCGGCCTCGTCGAAGAGGGGCTCGACCAGCTGGCGGCCGAGGCCGCGGCCCTGAAAGTCGGGGTGGACCGCCAGGCTCACCACCTCGGCCAGGTCGGCCCAGGTGATGTGCAGGGCCGAGCAGCCCACCACCTCGCCGTCGGCCTCGGCGACCTTGAAGGCGCGCACGCGGTTGTAGAGCTGGTCGAGCGTCTTCGGGAGCATGTCGCCGCGGGCCGCGTAGTAGTTGATGATCTCGTAGAGGCGCGGCACGTCGCCCACCCGGGCGCGGCGGACGGTCACTTCGGCCTCGGGGCGGGCGCTCAGCCGGGGCAGCACCACGGGCGGCGTGTAGAGCAGGCTGGTCATCGTTGCGGTCTCACCTCGTGTGACGAAGGACCAAGGACCAAGGACCAAGGACCAAGGACCAAGGACCAAGGACCAAGGAC
>DAOLDO010000439.1:1195-5836 GCA_035327325.1 Chloroflexaceae bacterium
GACCAAGGACCAAGGACCAAGGACCAAGGACCAAGGACCAAGGACCAAGGACCAATACGCTGTGCCGGTCGGACGGCAGCTGCCGGCGATGAAAGCGGCGGGCAGACAGGGGGCAAGGCGCGGTCGGTCTTTCGTCTTTGGTCTTTGGTCAAGACTGGCACGGCTATTCGGCGGGCACAGCTAATCCAGCAGGTCGCGCCAGCGGGCGCACTGCTCGAGCACGCGCTGGGGCGCTGTGCCGCCCAGGCTATCCTTGCGCGCGGCGGAGCGGGCGAAGTCGAAGATGGCGTACACGCCCTCGTCGAGCTCGGGCTGCACGGCCTGGTACTCGGCCAGGGGCAGTTCGCGCAGGGGCACGCCCAGCTCGATCGCCCGGCGCACCAGGCGGCCCACTTTGCCGTGGGCCTCGCGGAAGGGCACCCCGCGCCGCACCAGCTCGTCGGCCAGGTCGGTGGCCAGCATCGAGTCGTCGAGGGCGCGGGCCATGCGCGCCGGCCGGGCCTCCATGGTCGCCACGGCCGCCGCGGCCACCTGCAGGCCCAGGTCGAGCGTGTCCAGGCTGTCGAAGAACGGCTCCTTGTCCTCCTGCATGTCCTTGTTGTAGGTCATCGGCAAGCCCTTGAGCACGGTCAGCAGCGCCACCAGGTTGCCGACCAGGCGGCCGCTCTTGCCGCGCAGCAGCTCCATGCTATCGGGGTTCTTCTTCTGCGGCATCAGGCTTGAGCCCGTACTGTAGGCGTCGGCCAGCTCGACGAAGCCGAACTCGGCGCTGCTGTAGAGCACCAGGTCCTCGGCCAGCCGGCTCAGGTGCACGCCGGCCAGGGCGAAGGCGAAGAGCAGTTCGGCCACGAAGTCGCGGTCGGAGACGGCGTCGAGCGAGTTGCCGGCCACGGCGTCGAACTCGTCGAGGGCCTCGGTCAGGCGCTCGCGCTCGACCCCAAGGCTGTTGCCGGCCAGGGCGCCCGACCCGAGGGGCAGGGTGCGCGCGCGGGCCGTGGCGTCCTCCACGCGCTGGCGGTCGCGCTCGAACATCTCGAGGTAGGCCAGGCACCAGTGGCCGAAGGTGATCGGCTGGGCCCGCTGCAGGTGGGTGTAGCCCGGCATCAGGGTCGCGGCGTGCTCCTCGGCCTGCTCGAGCAGGGCCAGCTGCAGGGCCCTGACGCGCTCGCCCACCAGCCGCGCCGCGGCGATGGCGAACAGGCGCATGTCGGTCGCCACCTGGTCGTTGCGCGAGCGGCCGGTGTGCAGCTTGAGCGCCACCTCGCCCACCAGCTCGCCCAGGCGCCGCTCGACCGCCGTGTGGATGTCCTCGTCGCCCTCGACGGACACAAAGCGGCCGTCCGCGAACTCCATGCGCACCAGGTTCAGGCCCTGCTCGAGGGTCTCGCACTCCTCGACGCTGATCAGGCCGGCCTCCTCCAGGGCGTTGGCCCAGGCGATGCTGCCGGCGATGTCCACCTCGGCCAGGCGCGCGTCGAAGCGGAACGAGTCCTGGAAGCGCCGCATCACCTCCGCCGTCGGCTCCTCGAAGCGCCCGCCCCAGAGTCTATGATCCATGCTGCACCCCTCCCGAACCGCCTACAGCGGAAGATCCTCGACGCGCTGATAGTTCTGCACGCTCATCTGGCAGGCCGCCAGCAGCCGCCAGTAGGCCGCCACCAGCTGGCCGGCGACGGTCACGATCTCGGGCAGCTCGTGGGCCTCCAGCAGCCTCGGCGCCAGCTCCTCGTAGCCCTCCGGCCGCAGGGGGAAGGCGAAGCTCTGCGCGACGCCGGCGAAGTAGTCGCGCGTCACCCAGCGCCGGTTCAGCAGGCAGAGGGCCCGCTGGAGCTCGTAGACCACCTCGAGGGCCGCGGCCCTGGCGTCGCGCTGGTTGTTGCGCGCCGCGCACGACCTGATGCGGCCGTACGACTCGAAGACCAGCCCCGGCAGGTGGCGGGCCGCCCCCGTCAGGAAGGCCGTCTCGTCGAGCGACAGGCCCAGGGCGCGCCAGCGCTCGAGCTGGGCCGCGTCGCCGACCAGCGGGCGCACAACCTCCAGCACGCCCATCCAGAAGGGCCACGCCGCCCCGGGGCCGCGCAGCTCGGCCTCCAGCTCGCCCGCGGCGACCACCTGCATGCTGATGACGACATGCTTGAAGAGCAGGCTGCGGCCCGCGAGCCCCGCGCCGTCGCGAGCGACGAAGAGCAGGTCCAGGTCGGAGAAGGGCGTGTCGTCGCCGCGGGCGGCCGAGCCGAACACCCCGCCGAGCAGGATGGCGTCGCCGTGGCGGGCGACCATGTGGTCCGCGATCTCGCGCGCCAGCCCGGCCCGCGCCGCTGTGTCCATGGTCAATGGGCCCTCAGGTCCGGTACTCGGCGTTGATGCGCACGTATGCCTCGCTGAAGTCGCAGGTCCAGACCGTGGCCGCGCCGTCGCCGAGGCCCAGGTCGGCGTCAATGGTCACCTCGGGCACGTCGAGCAGGTCGCTGGCGGCCGCCTCGTCGAAGGGCAGGGGCAGGCCGCCCGCGAGCACGGGCATGCCGCCGAAGACCAGGGCGACCCGGTCGGGGTCCACCTCGGCGCCGCTGTAGCCGATCGCGCAGAGCACGCGGCCCCAGTTCGGGTCGGCCCCGTGGAGGGCCGTCTTGACCAGGGGCGACGTCGCGATGGTCATGGCGGCGAGCTTGGCGTCGGCCCGGTTGCGGGCGCCGCGCACCGTGATCGTGACGAAGCGGGTGGCGCCCTCGCCGTCGCGCACCACGGCCTGGGCCAGGCGCTGGCAGAGGGCGGTGAGGCCGGCGAGGAAGGCCGCGCCGTCGGGGCTGTCGAGGCGCTCGATCGGCTGGTTGTCCGCCGCGCCGTTGGCCAGCACGAGCAGCGTGTCGTTGGTGCTGGTGTCGCCGTCCACCGAGATGCTGTTGAAGCTGAGTTCGACGGCGTGGCGCAGGGCCTCGCGCAGCGCCGCGGGGCTGACGGCGGCGTCGGTGGTCACCGCGCTGAGCAAGGTGGCCATGTTGGGGTGGATCATGCCGGCGCCCTTGGCCATGCCCCCCAGCGTCACCGTGGCGCCCGAGGGCAGGGCCACGCGCAGGGCGGCGTGCTTTGGGCGGGTGTCGGTGGTCATGATCGCGCGGGCGGCCGCGGCGCCGGCGTCGGTGGCCAGCCCCTCGGCGGCGCGGGCGATGCCCGCCGTGATCAGCTCGACCGGCATGGGCACGCCGATGGTGCCGGTGGACATCACGAAGGCCGTGTCGGCGGGCAGGCCGAGGGCGGCCTCGGCGGCGCGGGCCATGGCCACGGCCGCCGCGTCGCCTTCGGGGCCGGTGCAGGCGTTGGCGTTGCCGGCGTTGACCACCAGGGCCCGCAGGCCGGCGGCGTTGCGCTCGAGCAGGGCCATGTCGTAGCGCACGGGCGCCGCCTTGACCAGGTTGCTGGTGAAGACCGCGGCGGCGCTGCACGGGCGGTCGCTCACCAGCAGGGCCAGGTCGTCGCGGCCCTGGTACTTGATGCCGCAGGCCCACGTCGCCGCGCGCCAGCCGGCGGGGGTGGTGGGGCCGCCTTCGTCCAGGAATGGTATCTTCATCGCTGTGATCACCCCTTCACATCACGTCCGGCCCGTCCCTGTGCGCGAGCGGGGAGGCTCGGAGCAGGCCCCTTCGGACAGCGCACCATGCACACGAGCACACCGAATCTGGGCTCACTCCTCCGTCGGCACGGGCGAGGCGGGGTGCTCGTCCTCCCAGCGGAGCGACTCGGTGGCGCCGATGCCGACCAGGTGGGTGATGTCGTTGTAGCTGTTGAGGCGCCACATCGTGCGCGAGCGGCGGTTCACGTGCTCCCAGTGGGTGATGCTGGTGTTGCGGGTGTGGAAGTCGGTGGGGGGCACGATCAGCGACGGCATCTGGAAGAAGTGAATGAACGAGCTGTCAATCACGCCGCCGTGGCAGACGACCATGATTGCCTTGCCGGCGTGCTCGCTGGTGATGCGGTGGAGGGCCCGGCCGACCCGCAGCACGAAGTCGGGCCATGCCTCGCCGCCGGGGGCGATCGGACGCAGGGGGTCGGCGTCGAAGTCGGGCTGGCCGAACTTCGCCCACGCCTCCTGGTTGGTCATGCCGTCGGCCTCGCCGATCCTGAGCTCCTGGACCTCGTCGTCGAAGACGATCGGCAGGCCGAGGGCGGGCTGGACGATCTCGGCGGTCTGGCGGGCGCGGGGCAGGGTGCTGGCGATCAGCACGTCGATCTGCAGCTCGCCCTGGGCCAGCCGGTCGCGCAGGCGCTCGGCCTGGGCCACGCCCCGTGGCGTCAGGCCCTTATCGCCCTTCATGCCTGCCAGGATCGGCTCGACGTTGCCCCATGCCTCGCCGTGCCGGATGAGATAGAGGTTCGTCACGTGTCATCCTCTGGAGGGGCGCGGCGCGCCGCGCCCTTACATCGCGGAGCCCGGCGGCCCTACTTCGTCAGGGCCTGCACCTTGATGCCGAGGCCGTAGAGCTTGATGAACGCCTCGGCGTCCTGCTGGTTGTAGACCATGTCGGGGCCGAAGGTGGCCAGGTCCTCGTTGTAGAGCGAGTGCGGCGAGCGGCGCCCGGCGATGATGAGGTTGCCCTTGTAGAGCTTCATGCGCACCTCGCCGGTCATGGCGCGCTGGGTGCTGCG
>DAOLDO010000440.1:0-5831 GCA_035327325.1 Chloroflexaceae bacterium
TCCGGCGTGGTCGCCTATATCGGCTCGGCCAACCACGACGAGCGGCGCTTCCCCTCGCCGGACCAGTTCGACCTCGACCGCCAGCCCAACCGGCACCTGGGCTTTGGCCACGGCATCCACTACTGCCTCGGGGCGCCGCTGGCACGGCTCGAGGGGCGGATCGCGCTGACGGTGCTCCTCCAGCGTGTCCACGCGCTGCGCCGGGCAGACGGCGCCCCGCTGGAGGCGCTGCCTAGCCCGATCGTGTACGGCGTGCGCCGCCTCCCGCTGATTGTTGAGGCCAGGTAAGACGATGGACGACTCACCAATGACCCTGCTGGCGGCGACCCTGGAGACCGAGCGGCTGCTGCTGCGGCCCATCGGCCGCGAGGATCTCGCCTTCGCGGTGCGCCACTTCACTGACCCCGCGGTGCACCGCTTCATGCTCGACGACGAGCCCATCACCACGGCCGAGCGGGCCGCGGAGATCGTGCGCTTCTACGTGGATACGCCCGGCGCCACCTACAATCGCTGGGTGCTGGCGCGCAAGGCCGACGGCGAGCCCCTCGGCACGTGCGGGTACCACCGCTGGAGCCGGCAGCATCGCAAGGCCGAGATCGGCTACGACCTGAGCCCGGCCTGGCAGGGGCAGGGCTATATGCGCGAGGCAGTGGGCGCGGTCCTGCGGCACGGCTTCGAGGCGCTGGGGCTGCACCGGGTCGAGGCTCTCGTCGCCGTGGCGAACGAGCGCTCGGCCCACCTGCTGCGCAGCCTGGGCTTCGCCCGCGAGGGCCTGCTTCGCGAGAACTTCTTCAGCGGCGGGCGCTTCCCTTACCACGAGCTCTACGCCCCCCTGCGGAAAGCGTAAAAACGGAGGCCGTTTAACAAGACGGCCACCTGGTCCTTTCGCGAGGTTGCTTCAGGCACCACGAAAGGAGAAACCAGATGGCCAGCCCCACGGTTAGCACTGCTCGAGGAGCTGCACACTCCCAAGATCAACGACCTCGTGCGCGCCTTTGGCCTCGATGGCATTGACAAGAGCGACGCGCACGCCGTGAAGCCTGCGCGCCGGTCGCCTGTCCATCGGGGTGGCTGCGTGGACCGCTCCTTCGCCGGCGTATAGCCGTCGCTCAGCGTGCGTAGGAAAGCCACGATGGCGGCCTCCTCGTCGGCGGTCAGGCCGAGGTTGCCGAGCTCGGCCGTGTTGACATTCACCGCTACCTCGGGGGCCGGCCAGAGCTCGCCGTTCCAGCCCCCGCCGGGGCCGTCGCGCGTGTTGTAGAAGTGGGCGATCTCCTCCAGCGACTTGAAGTAGCCGTTGTGACCGTCCTCACTGGAGCACTACGGTGGATCGAACGTGGTGGACCGTCAGCTCGACGGGACGCACGACAATGTCGGCCAAGACAACCCAGGGCGGGGCGCCCTTGCGAGGGTGGGGCGGCTGTGCTACAATGGCGCCCGACCTGGCGACGTAGCAAAGTGGTAATGCAGCGGTCTGCAAAACCGCCATTCGCGGGTTCGATTCCCGCCGTCGCCTCCACCCCTCCGCCGTATTAGGTTATGCTCGACGGCCCCACCGCATGTGGCGGGGCCGACGTCGTCTTCGGGCCGTCTCAGCGTTCAGGACGGGGCAATTTGCGCGGGCTGGGAAGCTGTGCTATACTCTCGCCTGTCTTGCGAACAGTCCCCGATAGCTCAACGGTAGAGCGGCTGACTGTTAATCAGTAGGTTCCTGGTTCGAATCCAGGTCGGGGAGCCATCACGCGGAGGGCCAGGGCTGTCAGCAGTCCCTGGCCCTTCGGCTATTGGTGAGGGGGCGCCGGCTTGCGACGCTCCCTCTCAGCGTTGTGGTCGGGTCGAGCCCGCCCGCCGCGCCGCTGCCGGGCGAGACGAGGCCGCCGATCCGGAGCCGGTCGATCCGGTCGCCGGCCACGCGCAGGCCGCCGCGCTTCGCCCAGCCCAGGCGGGCGGCGCCTGTCACCTAAGCCCGGGCTTGCCACTTCCCGCGGAGCCTCCGGCGCGGTCGGCCTCGGGCGGGCAGCGGGTAGTGCGGAGTGCCCCGTAGGGCTACGGACGACCCGCCTGCACCGCTACGGAGGCCGGCGCGTGGCCGGGCCGGCGGCGTGGGGCGTCATTGGCGGCCCCGGGCCCGTGATCGTACGCAGTGACCAGTCCGCCCATCGGTGCTATGCTCGTGAGGGGGCGTGGGGCGCCGGCGCCCCGCCGGCGCCGCTCCGCAGACAGGAGGCCCGCGATGATCGTGCAGCTGCCGCTCGCCGAGGGAGAGGTCGCGGTCCTGTTCCGGCTGCCGTCGTCAATCTGGGCCGACAGCGTCTGCCTGGTCGGCGATTTCAACGGCTGGAGCACCAGCGCCACGCCGATGCGCCGCGGCGAGCAGTTCTGGGAGGCCGCCCTCAAGCTGCCCGCCGGGGCGACCTACTACTACGCCTATCTGGTTGACGGGGTTGACTGGTGCAGCGACCTCCCGTCCGACCGGCGGACGGCCGGTCTCAGCCCGCAGCCGATCAGGCTGTTACCGATCGAGATCGCCGGGGTGCGCCGGGGCGCCGGCTAGCGGGGCGTCGTGTCGCCCGGCGCCGCCGCGGCGAAGCCCTGGCTCAGCACCTTCGCGATGCGCACGCGCACCGTCACCCGGGGCCGTGAAAGCAGCTCGGCCACCCCGGGGTCTGGGCGGGCGGGGGGCGCGGGCATGGGGCGCGCCGCGCCCCTGTAGCGCGCGCCGACCAGGGCGTACTGGGCCCTGGCGGCCTCCGGGCGCTCGTCCAGCTCGGCCGGCCCGCTCAGCGTGATGTAGCGGAAGCCGTCCTCGACGCACACCGAGATCCGCGGGTCGCGCTGCAGGTGCCTATGCTTGGCGCTCCCGCTGGGCACGCTGAAGACCAGCTCGTCGCCGTCAATCCCGTACCAGATCACCGTCTGGTGCGGTGTGCCGTCGGCGCCGATCGTCGCCGCGACCGCGAAGTGGGGCTCGGCCAGGAAGGCCCGCTGCTCGTCGCTCAGCACCATCGCCCGCTCCTCCGTGTGTTGTTTAGCTGACTAATATTAGCTGGCTAAACAATAGCAGGCGGCGGGCGGCGTGTCAAGGGGTGGCGAGGCGGAGCGACGCCGCCCCCGCCGCCGGTTAAGCCGGAGCGGGGGCGGCGTGCCGACGGGGGCGGGTCAGCGCTGGTCCAGGGGCACGTAGTCGCGGCGCTCGGGGCCGAGGTAGATCTGGCGCGGCCGCATGATCTTCTGCTCCTCGTCGTCGAGCATCTCGAGCCACTGGGTGAGCCAGCCCGCGGTCCGCGGGATGGCGAAGAGGAACGGGAAGTACTCGATCGGGAAGCGCAGGGCCTGGTAGATCAGGCCGCTGTAGAAGTCCACGTTCGGGTAGAGCTTGCGCGAGATGAAGTAGTCGTCCTGCAGCGCGATGCGCTCCAGCTCGACCGCGACCTCGAGCAGCGGGTTGGTCTCGGTGGCCTCGAAGACCTCGTAGGCCACCTTCCTGATGATCTTGGCCCGCGGGTCGTAGTTCTTGTAGACGCGGTGGCCGAAGCCCATCAGGCGGCCCTCGCCCTTCTTGACCTTCTCGATGAAGGCGGGGATGTTCTTCACGTCGCCGATCTGCTGGAGCATGCGCAGCACGGCCTCGTTGGCGCCGCCGTGGAGCGGGCCGTAGAGGGCCGCCGCCGCCGCCGAGAGGGCGCAGTAGGGGTCGGTGTGGCTCGAGCCGACGCCGCGCATCGTCGCGGTCGAGCAGTTCTGCTCGTGGTCGGCGTGCAGGATGAACAGCACGTCCAGCGCCTTGGCCAGCACGGGGTTGACCTCGTAGTTGCGCTGGTTCATGTAGTCCATCATGTAGAGCATGTTGGCCGTGTAGCTGAGCGAGTTGTCGGGCTGGTTGAAGGGCCGGCCGATGCGCTGCCTGTAGGCGAAGGCCGCGATCGTCGGGATCTGGCCGATGATGCGCCAGATCTGCTTCTCGCGCACGGCCGGGTCGTGGATGTCCTTGGCCTCCGGGTAGAGGGTTGACATCGCGGCCACGGCGCTGATCAGGATGCCCATGGGGTGGGCGTCGTAGCGGAAGGCCTGGATCAGCTCGATCAGGCTGTTGTGCAGGAAGAGGTGGCGGCTGATGCGGTACTGCCACCAGTCCAGGCGCTCTTTGTTGGGCAGCTCGCCGTAGATCAGCAGGTAGGCCACCTCGAGGTAGGTGCTGTGCTCCGCCAGTTGCTCGATCGGGTAGCCCCGGTACTCGAGGATACCCTTGTCGCCGTCAATAAAGGTGATCGTGCTCTTGCACTCGGCGGTGTTCATATAGGCCGGGTCATAGGTCATGAGCCCGAAGTCGTCCGCCGAGGTCTTGATCTGGCGCAGGTCGAGGGCCTTGATCGTGTTGTGGGTGATCGGGATCTCGTAGGACTTCCCGGTCCGGTTATCGGTGACCGTCAGCGTGTCCTTGCCCATAGAGGCTGCTCCTTTGCACGCTCAGGCAGGGTCGCCTGAGAGATCATGGGGGGAACCGGGATCGGCCGGTTATCGGCATTATACGGCACGAAGATACATCGAGCCGCGCCCGGCGCCGCACGCCGGCCGCCCGTCTTGCTGTATCATACGGCCCATGCGCAACACCCTCAACGCCATGGCCGTGGTCGCCGGCAAGGCCGCCGGCGGGCTCTCGCGCCACCTGCGCCTCGGCGGCGGCACCACCCTGCCCGGCAGCGTGGCCCGGCGTCTCGCCCCCGGCATCCTGCGCGACCTGAGCGCCGCCCTGCCCAACGGCGTCGTGCTGCTCTCGGGCACCAACGGCAAGACCACCACCAGCCGCATGCTCGCCGAGATCCTGCGCCTCCACGGCGAGCGCGTGCTGCACAACCGGGCCGGCGCCAACCTCATCCAGGGCCTCACCGCCACCGCCCTGGGCGACGCGAGCTGGCGCGGCCGACCGCGGGCGACGGTCGGCCTGTTCGAGACCGACGAGGCCGCCCTCCCCCAGGCCATCGCCGAGACCAACCCGCGCCTGGTGCTCATCCACAATCTGTTCCGCGACCAGCTCGACCGCTACGGCGAGGTGGACACGGTGGCCGCCGCCTGGCGCGAGGCCCTGGCCGCCCTCCCGCCAGGCGCCCACGTGGTGCTCAACGCCGACGACCCCGCGGTCGCCGATCTCGGCGCGGGCCTGGCCGCCGAGGTGACCTACTACGGCCTCGACGACGCGCGCCACGCCGCGGGCGCGGGCGCTCATATCGCCGACTCGCAGTTCTGCCGCCGCTGCGGCCGGCGCTACGACTACCGGCTCGCCTTCTACGCCCACATCGGCCACTACAGCTGCCCCCGTTGCGGCCACGGCCGCCCCGAGCCCCACGTGCGTCTGGCCCGCCTCGAGCTACTCGGCACGGCCGGCAGCAAGCTCTACCTGACCTACCCCGGCGGCGCTTTCGAGGCCGACCTGCCCCTGCCCGGGCTCTACAACGCCGCGAACGCCACGGCCGCCCTGGCCGCCGCCCTGGCCCTGGGCGTGCCCGCCCCCACCGCCCGCGCCGCCCTCGAGCGCTTCAGCGCCGCCTTCGGGCGCATCGAGCGCGTCGCCGCCGGCCCCTCCGGCGCCCCCATGCTGATCGCTCTGATCAAGAACCCCGTCGGCGCCACCGAGACGGTGCGCATGATCACCGCCGGCGCCGAGGGGCCCGACCTGCACCTGCTGGTCGCGATCAACGACCGTTTCGCCGACGGCACCGATGTCTCGTGGCTCTGGGACGCCGAGTTCGAGGCCCTGGCGGGCCTCGTCGCGACGGCCACCGTCAGCGGCACCCGCGCCGACGATATGGCCGTGCGCCTCAAGTACGCCGGCG
>DAOLDO010000441.1:0-5820 GCA_035327325.1 Chloroflexaceae bacterium
TTCAACCTCAGCGCGTTCGCCGAGGCGGCGGCCTGCTACGAGCGCGCCCTCGCCCTCGCCCCCGGCGAGGCCACCGCCGAGCAGGGCCGCCTGCTGGCCCGCCTCGCCCGCGCCAGGGCCTTCCTCGGCGACGCCGAGGGGGCCGGCCGGCTGTACGAGCAGGGCCTGGCCCTCGCCGAGGCGGCGGGCGACCGGCGGCTGAGCGCCGACAGCTCGTACGAGCTGGGCGCGCTGGCGCAGCGCGCCGGCGCCCTCGGCCGGGCGCGCCCCCTGCTCGAGGGCGCCCTGGCCGCCTACACAGCGCTGGACGACCGCGCGGCCCAGGCCCGCACCCTCAACCGCCTCGGCGCGCTGCTGATCGAGCTGGACGACGCCGAGGGGGCCCTGAAGTGCTACCAGCGGGCGCTGGACCTGGGGCGGCGGCGGGGGTAGCGGCCGGCCGCCCCGCTCAAGGGTAAGTACTGGAGGTACGTACTTCTCCGGTTTCGCCCGCCCGGCCCTTCGGCTACCATAGTCCGTAACCCCGCCCCACCGTGGCATCGCGGCCCGCGTAGCCCGCATGGGAGACCCGCATGAGCACGAGCACCGTCTCGCAACCGGAAGGCCCGCCCTCGGCCGGCGCCGTCGCCCCCGCCCGCCAGCGCGGGGAGCTGCTGGTCGCCCTCGTGGGGGGCGGGGCCAACGGGATCATCCTGCTGTTCCTCAACATCTCCATGGCGGGCCTGGTCTACCCGGGCGCACTGGGCGACCTGCAGGCCCGCGGCGTCGGCCTGATGCTGCTCGGCGCGGCCCTGCTCGCCCTGGTCACCGCCCTGACCAGCGCGCTGCCGATCGCCATCGCCGCGCCCCAGGCCGCCACGGTGGTCATCGCCGGCTCGATCGCCGCCGGGGTGATCGCCGCGGCGCCCGCCGGGGCCTCGGGCCAGGCCGTGCTCGTCACCATCCTCGCGGGCATCATGCTCAGCTCGCTGGTGGGCGGGCTCGTGCTCTACGGGCTTGGCGCCACGGGGCTGGGGCGCGTCGCGCGCTTCCTGCCCTACCCCGTGGTGGGCGGCTTCATCGCGGGCGTGGGGTGGCTGTTCATCAGCGGGGCCATCGGCCTGAGCGCAGGCATCGCCCCCGCGCCCGCCACCCTCGCCGCGCTGCTCGCCCCCGACGCCCTGGCCCGCTGGCTCCCCGCCGCCGCCGTCGGCACCATCCTGGTGGGCGGGCGGCGCTGGTGGAACCCGCTGCTGCTCTTCCCAGTCACCCTGATCGGCTCCGTCGCCCTGTTCCACCTGGCCCTGGCCCTGGGCGGCACGACCCTCGCCGCCGCCGCGGCCGACGGCTGGGTGCTCGGCCCCTTCGCGCCCGGCCCGCTCCTGCAGCCCCTCGGCCTCCACGAGCTCGGCATGGTGGACTGGGGCGCCGTCGCCGGGCAGGCCCTCAACATCGTCACCATGCCCCTGATCGCCGCCATCGTGATGATCCTCTACCTGAGCGGGATCGAGATCAGCATCAGGCGCGACCTCGACCTCGACCGGGAGCTGCGGGCCGGCGGCCTGGGCACCCTGGCCGGCGGCGCGGTCGGCGGGGTCACCGGCTTCCACCTGCTCGCCCTCAGCGTGCTGATGCACCGCATGGGCGTGCGCAGCCGGGTCGGGGGCGCCGTGGCCGCCGGGGTGGTCGCGCTGCCTCTGCTCCTCAACGCCTCGGCGCTCAACGTGCTGCCGCGCTTCGTGCTGGGCGGCCTGCTGATCTACTTCGGCTACACCTTCCTGCACGAGTGGCTCGCCGCCCAGCGGCGCCGCATGTCGCGCCTCGACTACGGCGTCGTGCTGCTGATCGTCGCGGTGATCGCCGCCTACGGCCTGCTCCCCGGCGTCGGCGTGGGCCTGGTCGCCGCCCTCGGGCTCTTCGCCGCCGAGTACAGCCGGGTCCGCGTCGTGCGCCAGGTGCTGAGCGGGGCGACGCGCCGCAGCCGCGTCACCCGGGCCGACCCGGAGCGCCGGCTGCTCGACGCCGAGGGCGAGCGCGTCGCCATCTTCCGGCTCCAGGGCTACATCTTCTTCGGCACCGCCGCCGCGATGCTCGACACGATCCGGGCGCGCCTGCAGGCGCGCCCCTCGCGGGGTCCGCGCTACCTCATCCTCGACTTCGCCGACGTCACCGGCCTCGACTCGGCCGGGCTCTACGTCTTCTCGCGGCTCGAGCAGCAGAGCGCCGGCTGGGGGGTGACGGTGCTGCTGAGCGCGATGCCCGAGCCGATGCGCCGCCAGCTCGCCGCCGCGGGGCTGGGGGGCGAGGGGGGGCGTCTGAGCCACGCCACCAGCCTGGACCGGGCCCTCGAGTGGTGCGAGGACGCCCTGGTCCGCGAGGCCGGCCTCGGGCGGGCCGCGATCACGCTCGCCGAGCAGCTGCGCGACGCCCTGCCCGACCCGGCGCAGGTCGAGCGGCTGCGCGCCTACCTGGAGCGGCGCGAGGCGGCCGCCGGCGAGCGGCTGCTGCGCCAGGGCGACCCCGCCGACGGCCTGCTCTTCATCGAGTCGGGGTCCGTCACCGCCCAGATCGAGCGGGTCGGCGCGCCGCCGCTGCGCCTCCAGACCTCGGTCGGCGGCACGGTGGTCGGGGAGATCGGGCTCTACCTCGGCGCCCCGCGCACCTCCGACGTGGTCTGCGACGAGCCATGCGTAGTCTACCGCCTGAGCGCCGCGGCCCTGGCCCGCATGGGCGACGAGAGCCCGGAGCTCGCCGGCGCCGTCCACGCGCACCTCGCGCGGCGCATGGCCGAGCGGCTCACTCACACGATCCGCGCCCTCGACGCCGCCCTGGACGGGTAGGACAAGAGCTCACAGGGGCTCACTCCACCTGACGGTCGCCCCGGAGGCAAGACCCATGGCCCAGGAGCGCGCGCAATAGCCGGCCAGCCGGCTGTCCTCCGCGCCCGGTGGCCCCCCCCGGCCTCTCCGCGGCGGCGAGGGGGCGCGGCCCTCAGGCGGCGGGTGTGCCCGCCTCGCCCTCGTCGCCCCCGCCGGCCCGCCCGGGCCCGAGGGCGGCGCGCAGCTCGCGGGCCCGCCCGGCGAGCTCGGCGGCGAGGGCCCGGCTGTGGGCGGCGTCGGCGGACACGAGCCGCTCGGCGAGGGCCACGATCTGGTCGAGGCCCTCGCTCACCTGGCCCATGGCCGCCCGCTGGCGCCTGAGCGCGATCTGGTGCTCGACCCGCGCCAGCACCTCCTCGATCTGGAAGGGCTTGGTGATATAGTCGGCGCCGCCCGCGCGGAACGCCTCGACCTTGTCGAGGGCGTCCTCAAGGGCGCTGATGAAGATCACCGGCACGTGGGCCGTGGCCGCGTCCGCCTTAAGGCGCCGGCAGACCTCGAAGCCGTCGAGGCCCGGCATCTGGATGTCGAGCAGCACCAGGTCGGGGGGGGCCTTCTGGGCGGCGCGCAGGGCCAGCTCGCCGCTGAGGGCCGGGCGCACGCGGTGGCCCTCGCGGCTCAGGATGGTCGAGAGCACGGTCAGGTTGGCGGGCGTGTCGTCCACGATCAGGACGTCGGCTCTGGTTGCCTGGGTCATCATTAGCCTACCTGGGTGAGCTGCTGGAGGGTGTCGAAGCGGAACTGGGCCACCAGGCCCTCCAGCTCGGCGGCGAGCGCGGGGTCGTGCCCGCCGATCTGCGCGATCGCCGCGGCGGCCGCGTCGGGGTCCACCTCCTCGGCCGCGTGGGCCAGGGCGCGCACCAGGGCGGGCGGGAGCGCGGCGAGGCGCCTCGGGTCGAGCGGGGCGGTCGCCGCCGTCTCGGACGCCTCAGGCAACTCGGGCTCGTCGTAGAGGAAGCCCACCCCGAGGTGGCGCGCGATCGTGTCGAAGATAACCGCCTCGCGGGCCGGCTTATGCACGAAGTCGTCGCAGCCGGCGCTCCGGATGGTCACCTGCTCGTGCTCGAACGCGCTGGCCGTCAGCGCCACCACCACGGTCGCCTGGCCCTTGAGGCTGGCCTTGATCCGCCGCGTCGCCTCGTAGCCGTCCATCACCGGCATGCGCATATCCATCCAGATCAGGTGGGGCTCCCAGGTCTCCCACAGCTCGACGGCCTCCTGCCCGTTGGCGGCCTCGCGCACGGCGAAGCCCGCGGCGCTGAGCCACTCGACCAGCAGGCGCCGGTTCTCCCACTTGTCGTCCACCACCAGCATGCGCTGGCCCCGCGGCTCGCCGGGGGCGATGCCGACCACCCGGCGCCGGGCCTGGCCGGCGTGGGCGGCGGCCTGATCGACGGGGCGTAGCTCGACCTCGAAGGCGAACAGGGTGCCGCGGCCGACGGCGCTGCGCACCGTGATCTCGCCGCCCATCAGCCGCACGAACTGGCGCGAGATCGCGAGGCCGAGGCCCGTCCCCTCCTGCGACCTGATCCCGCTGGCGGTCTGGGTGAAGGCCTGGAACAGGCTGGGCAGCTGCTCCTCGGCGATGCCCTCGCCGCTGTCCTCGACCTCGACCCGCAGGCGGTGCAGCTCGCCGGCCGCCGCGGCGCGCACGCCGACCCCGCCCTCGTGGGTGAACTTCACGGCGTTGCCGAGCAGGTTGATCAGCACCTGGCGCAGCTTGCCCTCGTCGCCCGCCACGTAGCGCGGGACGCCGGGCGCGAGCTCGAAGAGCAGGTGCAGGCCCCTGGCCTCGGCGCGCAGGCGGAACATCTCCTCGACGCTGGCGAGCAGGCGGTGCAGGTCGAAGGGGGCCTCGCTCAGCACGACACGGCCGGCCTCGATCTTCGACATCTCGAGCACCGCGTTGATCAGGCCGAGCAGGTGCTCGCCACTGCGGGTGATGATCTCGAGGTACTCGCGCTGGCGGGGCGAGAGCGAGCGGTCGCGCTCGAGCACCTGGGCGAAGCCGAGCACGGCGTTGAGCGGCGTGCGCAGCTCGTGGCTCATGTTGGCGAGGAAGCTGCTCTTGGCCACGTTGGCGGCCTCGGCGGCCTCCTTGGCCACGAGCAGCTCGTGGGTGCGGGCCTCGATGCGCGCCTCGAGGCCGCGCCGCTCCTCCTGCAGGGCGTGGTAGAAGCCGGTGTTGGTGATCGCGGTGGCGGCCAGGCTGGTCAGGTTAGCCAGGCCGAGCAGGCCCAGGCTCTCGGCGGCCACCCTGGTCTGGAAGGCCGCCATCTCGGCGCTGTTGCCGGCGGCGAGCAGGCCGACGGGGGCGCCCGCCTCGCCCGGGAGCGGCAGCAGGTAGTACTCGTCCATGGCCAGGGCCTCGCCGAGGGCGCGCAGGGCGGCGTCCTGGGCCCCGGGCGCGCAGATCAGCTGGGGCTGTCCCGCCAGCAGGGGCGCCAGGGCGGGGGTGTCGGGGGCGAGGGCGAGGGCCCGCTGGCGGGCGGCGAGCGCGTCGTCGTAGAAGCCGTCGAGGGCGCGCACCGCGAAGGCGCCGCCCGCGTCGCGCAGCAGCAGCAGGCAGCGCTCGAAGTTCAGCTCGTACAGCACGAAGCTGGTGGTGATCTGGAGCACCACCTCGAGGTCGAGGGTCGTGCTGAGCTTCTGGCCGACCTGGTAGAGGCTGCGGTAGACCCGCACCTGGCCGTCGAGCTGCTCCTGGGTGGCGTAGAGGTCCTGCTCGGTCTGGATGAGCCGCTTGACCTGCTGGGCCAGGCGCGCATTGTCGGCCCTGAGGCGCTCGACCGTCTGCGCGAACTCCTCGGCGGGCGCCCGGGCTTGGTCCATCGGAGACCTCGGACTAAGCTAGTAGGTCGCTTGCCATCGGCGGTGCCATTGTGGAGGTGTGAGTCGCTCGCTGTGCTCGCTTTGTGAGGTGTGAGCAGCGCCGCCTGCACGCGATCACACCTCACACCTC
>DAOLDO010000442.1:0-5811 GCA_035327325.1 Chloroflexaceae bacterium
AAGTTCCCGGCGGGCGTCGAGTTCACGTAGAACGTGACTTCACCGCTTCGGTCGATCATTCGCATCGGCCCGTTGTTGATCACGCGGTCCGTATTCGTGTGACTGTAGAAGGTCAGCAGCGCGGACTGCTCGCTCAGTGTCGTGCCCGGCGCGGTGATCGCACTCGTCTCCACTCCCTTCAGGAAGCTGACATAGCCGTACTGCGCCCCGACCGTGGGCGAGGGGTTGAGCACCTGCCCGATCAGCTCCGCGGTGATGGTGTTCGGCGCATTGTTGTCACGTGCCGCCACTGACCCTCTCACACCAGCTACTGCTCCGATAATGGCCACGAGCACGAACAGTCCGACGAGCCACCGGGTGCCTCTCATGTGTGTCCTCCTGCTGCATCTTCGAGCGCCGCAAACGAGTCAGACCAGTGATCCTCTGTTGGCCTTTGTCGATCGATCCCTTGGCCGCTTCTACCTTTTCCCAGAGGAGAGTCGAGTGCCGCTGCCGCCTGCCACCCCTGATCTGCTTTTCCTCCCCGGTGTTGGCATCCTCGAAATTAGCGCTGTGTCAGGCGCCGACGCAGCCACGCACCACCGAGAAGGAGGCCGACGCCAATCAGCGCGATGAGCGCAGGAGAGACAGCCACACCCTGGGTTTCGCCAGTATTCGGCAGGGCAGCCGGCATTGGCGCACTGGGTTGCAAAACTGCTCCCGGGGCTGCCTGCGGCTGTGAGAGCGGTGCGCCGGTGGGTAACAGGTAGGTCGCCACCACCCGTGTGGTAGCCCCGCTCGCATTGCGCGCCTGCGCCAGTTCGCCCGGCGGCTCCACGAAGCTCTCGCCCTCGCGGTACACCGTGTCCGCACCGTTGATGTTGAAGGTCAGCTCGCCAGCCACCACCGTGACCATCACCAGGCCCGGGTGCGTGTGCCAAGGCGTCGCCGCCCCCGGCGCGAACTCCAGCCCCTGCTGTACTACTTCGAACGGCCCCGTCATCGGCGCCACATCGGTCTTGTACTGGTAGCTGACCGTGGGCCGCGGCGGCGGTGTGGTGTCGCCGGCTGCCGGGTGCGAGAGCGGCGCGTCCCAGGGCAGGAGGTACGTTGCCATCACGGTCATCGGCACTGTGCCGGCGTTGCGCGCCTGGTTGACCTCGTGTGGTTGCTCGACGAAGCTCTCGCCAGCGCGGTAAACCCGCTCGACGCCGCTCAGTGTGAAGGTGTTCTCGCCCTCCAGCACCGTCACGACGACCTGCCCAGGATGATGGTGGAAGGGGGTCGCCGCGCCCGGCGTGAAGTGAGTCCGGTTGTGCACCAGATGGAAGCGGCCGGACGGCGCCTGGCCAGGCGTGCGGAACAGCCAGAGCACGGCTGGCCCAGGCACGGGCGATTGGGCGAGGGCCAGGCCGCTTGGCAGCCAGAGGGCGACCAGCACAATAAGCATCCACCAGGGGCGAGCGGGTTTCCTCGACGACATTGATGCGCTCCTTTACTCTCGCTTCACAACACCACGGCTCAGGCCTCCGTACGCGCTCGGGTTTGAACCGAATCGGTTTTGTCGGGTGGGGTGATCGTCGCCCCCATTTGTTTCAGCGCGCCATAATTACTCGTGAGCATCAGGTCATCCACAATCCGTCCCTGCTCCAGGTAGTAGACCGCGAACCCAACCATCGTGATGACCTTGCCGGTTGCAGGGATGCCAAGATAGGTGCCCCGATGCGTCCCCTGAAAGTTCCAGCGCACCATCACCGTATTACCCTCAGCCACGATGTCGATAATCTCTTCATGCCCGTCTGGAAAAGGCTGATCTTCGCCCGACAAAAACGCGCGAACCTGCTCGCGCCGTTCAGCAGCGAACAGCTCGTCGATGAGCGCGAGCTCGTTCCCGTTCACGACGTCCTCGATGTAGCGACGGACAACTGCCTTGTTGGCCTCTTCAAGCGACATGCTGCTGCTCTCCCCATAGCGGCGTCAGGATGGGTGGCCTGGGCCTTGACCGGTTGGCTCGTGCTACAATTGGCGGCACTCCCGAGCATATCGCCCTGTCGCGCACCTGTGGTCACGCTTTGATCGACAAAAAGCGGCACTCCTTGGAGCAAGGGGCACACGATGGAGGCACTCGTAACCTTTGGTGACTGGTTGCGACAGCGTCGCCGCGCCCTTGACCTGACACAGCAGGAACTTGCGGCCCGCGTGGCCTGCTCCGCCGACACCATCCGGAAGCTGGAGGCCGATCTGCGGCGCCCGTCGCAGCCGATGGCCGAGCGCATTGCCCGCTCGCTCCACGTCGCCGGCGACGAACTCGCGAGTGTTCTGGCTGCTGCCCGGGCCGGCCGGCCCCCGCTCGCACCCGCGCCGTCTGGCACCGCGACACGCCCGATCGCGCTCGCTCTGCGCCCGGCGTGTGCGGCGCCCTATTCGACGAGTCCATTGATCGGCCGCGAACTCGAACTCGAACGGATCCTGGCCTACCTGCGCCGCACCGACACGCGCCTGGTCACGCTTACCGGCCCTGGTGGCATTGGCAAGACCCGGCTTGCCATAGAGGTCGCAAGCGTGGCGCGTGAGCGTTTCGCCGGGGCCGTGTACTGGGTGGAGCTTGCATCGCTCCGTGACCCGGGCCTGGTCATCCCAACCATCGCGCAAACGATGGGGCTGCAGGAACCCACGCTGGAGGCTGTGGCGGCCTATGCGTCCACGGGACCCCAGCTACTCATCCTTGATAACCTCGAGCACCTGCTCGCAGCGGCGCCCGCGCTCGGTACGCTGCTCAGCGCGACCCCTGCGCTCACGCTGCTCGTGACAAGTCGCATCGCACTGCGCATCAGGGGCGAGCACCGCATCGTGGTTCCGCCGCTGCCTGTACCACCGATGGAGCCGCCACACAGCGTGGCGGGCCTCTCAGCATATGCGGCTGTGGATCTGTATTGCGCACGAGCGCGGGCGGCCAACACGGACTTCATGCTAACTGCGGCAAACGGGTCTGCTGTGAGCGCGATCTGCGCGAGGCTAGAGGGCATCCCATTGGCAATTGAGTTGGTCGCGGCGCGGGCACACGTGTTGGAGCCGGCTGCACTGCTGGTGCGGCTCGAGCAGCGGCTCAGCTTCCTCGTCGGCGGGCCGCAGGACGCACCGGCGCGCCAGCGAACGATGCGCGCAACCATCGATTGGAGCTACACGCTGCTCGGCGCAGCTGAGCAACGGCTGTTCCGCCGGCTCGGCGCATTCGCTGGCGAGTGGGACCTGGCCGGCGCGGCGGCCGTCACGCGATGTGACGCAGACCTGGACGCGATGATGGCGCTGGTCGACGCGAGTCTCGTCTATCGGGTCAGCCGGACAGGGGTGGAAACGAATACTGAGCCGCGCTTTGCCATGCTCGAGACCCTCCGCGAGTATGCGCTGGAGCAACTCGAGCGTCAGGGTGAGGCAGCGAGCTTGGAGGCGCAGCACGCGACGTACTTTCTGTCTCTCGCAGAGCATGCGGCATCTCAGCTCGACGGTGAGCAAGGAGCGGCGTGGCTTGAACGTTTGGAGCGCGAGCACGACAACCTGCGCGCGGCACTCGCCTGGGCCGCTGCCACGCCGAGCCGCGTAGAGCACGGTGTGCGGCTCGCACAGGCGCTGATGCCGTTCTGGTGGCGGAACAACCACCTGCACGAGGCGCGCCGATGGCTGGAGTTGCTGCTCGCGCAAAGTGGCGGTGCTGCACCGACGATCCGCGCGCAGCTCCTGCGTGCCCTGGCGAGCGCCTCAAGCCCACTCGGTGAGTATGAATCAGCACGCGGGTGGCTCGAGGAAAGTCTTGCCATCGCACGGGAGCTGGACGACGAGCGCGGGGTTGGTGCGGCACTCCACCTGCTCAGCGAGGTTGCTTTTGCCTCCGGCGACCGCGTATCGGGCATCGACTACGCCGAGCAGGCGTTGCCGCGCTTGCGGGCGAGTGGCGACACCGCGAACGTGGCCGGCGTGCTTGACGACTTGGCTCGCGCCGCGCTGGAGCATGGAGAGACGGCACGCGGCGTCGCGCTGCTCGAAGAGAATCTGGCCCTGCTGAGAACACACGGCCCTGCGTGGGAAGTCGCAGACACCCTTGAAACGCTCGCCGGGGCAGTTCGCGACAACGGCGACGCGCGGCGATCCCTGCAGCTGTACCGGGAGGCGTTACAGCTCCTGCGGCGCGTGGGCAGTTCTTCAGCAGTGCTCGGAGTGCTCGTGGGCCTGGTTCCTGCGCTCCACGAGCAGGGTGAAATGGCGGAGGCTGCCAGGTACCTTGAAGAGTGCCTCATACGCTTTCGTGGGTTGAAGCCAGTGGAGGAGAATCCAGAGGCCTTGCCCTGGCAGCGGCGCAACATCGCCCACGCCGCGTATGTTGTCGGCGACAAGCGATGCGCAGCAGAGCTCTTGCGGGTCAGCCTGCGAACATTCAGCCAACAGCCGGCGCCCCTGTGGCACGGGGTGGCGTTGGCGCTCCAGGATGTGGCGGCCGTGCTCGCAGAGCGTGGTCAGGCTGCCGAGGCTGCGGAGCTCTTCGGGGCAGCGAAGGCGCTACGCGGCGCGAGCGTGGTTCCCTGGGGCCTGGGTGAGCGGATCGAGTACGAGCATGCAATTGAGCGTGTTCGGACGCAGCTCGGGTTCGATGGTTGGACCACCGCGCTGGCACAAGGACAGCATCTGAATATTACCGACGCGCTCACCAAGGCGATTGCAGCACTCGAGGACGAACGCCACTCGGACTCATACGTTCGGTAATGCGCGTTTCCGGGAGTGGGCGAAATGTGCTTGTATTCAAGCGTACTGGACGCATCGCTCCGCGGTATAATGATGCAACGGACTGCCTGTCTCTACAATTTCGGCGGGCCGGTGCTGGAGCTCCGTGATGCCCGCTCGCGACGTGTACCACAATGCCGTCAAGGCTGCGCTCATCGCCGATGGGTGGACGATTACCGCCGAGGACTACACCATTCCAGTAGGCTTGCAGCGAGTGTACATCGACCTCCAAGCGGAACGTGAGCTTATCACCGCTCAGCAAGGCAACCAGAAGATTGCCGTGGAGGTAAAGAGTTTTATCGGCGCGTCGACCGTCAAGGACTTGCGCGACGCCATTGGTCAGTACATCATGTACCGCAGCGTGCTGAGCCGGCTCGATCCAGGTCGTGTGCCATACCTCGCCATTGACAGCGAAACCGCGCAAACGACCTTTGTCGAACCGTTAGCCGAGTACCTGGTGACCGATCAGCAGGTCCTGCTGGTGATCGTCGACATCGCGGCAGAAAGGATTGTGGAGTGGAGAAGCTAACCCACTATAGCGCCATCCTCGAGCGACTTATCGCTGATGAAGCCGAGCGTGTGTCGACCTCGACTGATGTGGAGGTCTGCGTGCTATGCGATCCGGTTCGGCACCAGTATCAACTGCTCTACCTCGGGTGGCAAGGGATTAAACGGGTCTTCAGTCCGCTCATCCATCTGCGCCTGCACAATGGCAAGGTGTGGATTGAACAGGACGGCACTGAGGAAGGCATCGCGACCCGCCTGCTCGATGCCGGCGTCCCGCGCGAGGACATCGTGCTGGCGTTCTACTCACCCCAGAAGCGCCAGTATACCGAGTTCGCCGCCGCCTGAAGATGCGTTGCGGCAGGAGCAGCCGGGAGCAAATACGGGAGCAGTTGGGGGGGCATTCAGGGTCAGTCTCAGTCCAAGAGGCAGGAGCAAATTTGGCGTTCCAATGCTCCATAGACCATCCCTGTCCTCTTCTGTCCAACGGCCGGATGATTTTTGCAAGCAGGAGGTCCGGGGTTCGAATCCCCGTCGCTCCACTGCTCTGGGACG
>DAOLDO010000443.1:0-5808 GCA_035327325.1 Chloroflexaceae bacterium
TGCTGGTCAACGTTTCGCCGATCGAGTGGTCAACTATTCGCTTGACAAATACAGGTGCGGCGACAGGGCTTTGTTGGCTCGCTGATGACGGTCAATCGCTGGGCGATGCGCTACCAGCAGTTAGTGGCGCCGCCTGCGACAAGTATGAGGAGTAAGCTGCGCAAGCTCCAGCCGGGCGACATCTCGCCGCCAGCACCGCTGCGGAGCCGGCGCGTGGTCTGGTGGGTGCTGGAGGCGCCAGCGAGCTTGTCGGAGGGCCGGCGCCGGGTACTGGAGCGGATGGAAGCGGCCGAACCGAGTTTTGGGGCGCTCTACCGCCTGACCGTAGACTTTACCGAGATGCTACGCAAGCGCCAGCCGGAGCGCCTACGGTCGTGGCTGGAGGCGGCACAGGCGAGCGAGTTTCCGGAGTTGAAGAGCCTGGCGACAGGGATGGAACGCGACTACACTGCGGTAGAAAACGGGATGCGCTTGTCGTACAGCACGAGGCCGATCGAGGGGAACATCAACCGCTTGAAGCTGATCAAGCGCAGCGGTTACGGACGTGCCGGGTTCGATCTGCTTCGGGTCCGTGTCTTGGCGGCGTGACCAACTGGCTCCACAGGAAGTGGCGATGAGCCGCATAATGCCGCATTGCGCCTCGCTCGCCCTGCCAGGCCCGTACAGCTCGGCACTCCGCATACTGCCCTGGAGGTACGAGCGGAAGGCCCGAGCGCTGGCGAGCGAGACTAGCAGGAAGCCGCCAGCAGACCAGGCAGCTCTGGCGATGCGCCGGCGTCGCACAGCGTCATTACGACCGGCCAACTCTAAAGCTACAACGGTGGTTTCGTGGGGCCAATCCGTGGCGACGACAAGCTGGCGCTGTTCCCGCCTGGGCGACCTCAACTCTAGCGCCCAGGCGGAATCGCAGTGGTAGTCGCCTTCACGCTTGCGCTCCTAATGCTCTGACTCTCGCTGCTGGCGGTTCTGGTACCGGGCTTTGTCGTCACACGGGTGGTCAGGCGCATGTGCACGCCGGTCGCCGTGCCAGGCACGGATTAGCGCGAGCGCCGACGGTACGCTTGTTATCTGGTGCAGTGCGGGCATAGGCTGCCACGCCCGTACGGTGCGGTCTGCTGGCTGGGCGTGGCGTCCGTATGCCGGTTCGCCAATGCTGTCCGGTAGCAAGGTGCCGGGTAGTAGTATGATGGAGATGGCGGGCGGTTCGGCCGGCGCCGCCTACCGTCATATAGGCAGGGCGATCATACTGACGCTACACTTCGGGCAGGCTGCACGGTTGAGGCACACGCGCAGATGCGGGCGCCGTGAGAGCAGCCCGACTACCAGACCACCGGCCAGGGCAGTTCGTCACACGGAGGGGCTATGCAAGTGATGGCATTCGAAGATCTCGTTGCACAGGTCACGATCCCGGAGGATGGGACGATCAGCAGGACGATCTACCAGGACGACCAGATGAAGGCAGTGCTGTTTGGCTTCGCCGCAGGGCAGGAGTTGTCAGAGCATACGGCCGCAGTGCCGGCGATCCTGCACTTCGTCGCAGGCGAGGCCAAGGTGACGCTCGGCGCCGAGACACTGGAGGCGCACGCGAACAGCTGGGTCCATATGCCGGCCCGCATGCCCCACAGCGTGAGCGCGCGCACCCCGGTGGTGATGCTGCTGCTGCTGCTGAAGGGCGCGACGTGAGCGCCCCGACGCGGTCCGAGCCGGTGCGCCTGCGCCCGATCGCCCTGCCGGTCGAGCACGGCGGCTGGGCCTTCCTCGGGGCGCCGGTGCTGCTCGGCATGCTGGTTGCGCCCTCGGTCGCAGGCGCCTGGCTGGGCCTGGCGGCCCTGGGAGCCTTCCTCACCCGCCAGCCGCTCAAGCTGGCCGTCGGCGATCGCCGGCGGGGCCGGCGCTTCCCCCGCACCGCCGTGGCTGAGCGCTTTGTGCTCCTCTACGCGACCGCGGCCCTGCTGGCCTTCGTCGTGGCGTGGATGATAGCGGCCCACCCGTTCTGGGCGCCGCTGCTGCTTGCGGCGCCCCTCGCGGCCGCACAGCTCAGCTTCGACCTGCGCAAGCAGAGCCGGGCGCTGCCGGCCGAGCTGGCCGGGGCCGTGGCGATCAGCTCGCTTGCCGCCACGATCGCCACGGCCGGGGGTTGGGCCATCGGCCCGGCCCTCGTGCTCTGGCTACTCCTGGCGCTGCAGGCTGTGGCTGCGATCGTCTATGTGGGCGCGCGGCTGCGCCTGGCCCGCGGCGAGCCCGCTCGACGCTGGCCGACTTACGCCACCCACCTCGCAGCGCTGGCCGTTGTGGCGGGCCTTGGGTGGCTCGGCGCGGCGCCCTGGCTCGCCGCCGGCGCCTTCGCCGTCCTCGCGGCGCGCGCCGCGCTCGGGCTGCTGCCGGCCGCCCTGCGCGCACCCGCCCCTCTGGTCGGCGTCCAGGAGATCGGCTTCAGCCTGCTCACTGTGGCCGCGATTGCCTTCGGATTTCGGTAGCGGCGCTCCAGAACGGAACACCATGAGCACCGATCAGCCAAACTCAAAGTCTGGAGTCGAGGCCGCGCTGCGGGCCGCGCCCCTGTTCGCCGCCCTCGATCCCGCGATCCTGCACGCCCTGGCCGCTGCCGCCGTCCACACCTCGTACGGCGCCCAGCAGGTGGTCTTCCTGATGGGCGAGCGTGACGATGGGCTCTATGTCGTCGAGACGGGCTGGCTGAAGGCGGTGAAGAGTGCTGCCAACGGGCGCGAGCAGACGTTCGCCACCTTCGGGCCGGGCGCGGCGCTCAACGATGTCGCTGTGCTTGCCGGCGCGCCGACCCAGGCGAGCGTGATCGCCCTGGAGCCGACGACGCTCTGGCGGATCCCGGGCGAGCGGCTGCTTGCCCTGGTGGAGCAATATCCCACCCTGGCGCGGGCGCTGATCGGCAGCCTGGCCGCGCGCGTGATCTATCTCGCCGGGCTGGTGGAGGACCTCGCGCTGCGCCCGGTGGAGGCCCGCCTCGCGCGCCTGATCCTCACCCAGGCCCGCGACGGCCAGGTCGAGCGCCGCAGCTGGGCGACCCAGGCCGAGCTCGCCGCCCAGGTCGGCACGGTGCCGGACGTGCTCAACCGGGCGCTGCGTACCCTCGCCGACGACGGCCTGATCGCCGTGGACCGCCGCTCGATCCGCGTCCTCGATCAGGCCGGCCTCGAGGCGCGGGCGCAGCTTGAGTAGAGCCGCGCCGGCCAAAAAACGACTTGAGTCAAGGACACGGCCGCTGTAGGGTGATAGGCTCCGTGCATCGTGCAGATGCGGGCGACGGCGGCAGGCCAGGGGTGGCTCCGGCGCGTGACCCGCGCAAGTCGACAGGAGCCCGCTATGGTTACTCACCCGCCCGCCCACCTACCCTCGGCTCAGCCACTGCGCCGCACCGACTGGTTGCGGATCGGCACAGGCGCCGCCGTCCTCAGCGTGGCCGCCGTCGTGCTCGGCCAGCTACTGGCGCTCGCCATCTGGCCCGACCTGGCCGCCTTCGAGCCGTTGAACTCGCTCCCGCGCTCGGCCCTCTTTACGGCCATCCCGGCCTTCGGGGCGACCGCCGTCTTCGCGTGGCTCGACCGCCGCGCGGCTCAGCCTGCCCGGGCCTTCGTCCTGGTCTCGGCGGCCGTGCTGCTGGTCAGCATCGTGCCCGATTACGTGCTGCCCTTCGCCAACATGACCTTCCTGGCGAGCACAGTAACGGCGGCGCTCCACGTCCTGGCGGCAGTCGTCACTGTGGCGGTGCTGCTGCTGGGCTACCGCAACGCCCGCCTCAGCGCCTGATCACGAGCCGGACTGACAGTTGCTCTGGAGGAGTCGAACGGTATGTCGCGGAACCTTCGCCTGATCCACCGCTGGCTCGCGCCACTCTTCATCGTGGTGCTGTTCGCCGTCATCAGCACACAGGGCACCACTGTGGGCCACGTACTGCAGCGGGTTCAGCAGGGGATGGTGATCATCTTTGCTCTGACCGGCCTCTACCTGTTCGCACTGCCGTGGTGGGCGAAGTGGCGCCGCGGGCGACAGCGGGCCCGCGGTAGAAGCTCTGTGCTCCGGTCGCCGGCCCAGGACTGAGTGCCTGCCCGCCCGGCACCTGGATCCGCGTCCAGGTTCAGCGCGGGGAGATCGCCGAGTCCTGGCGCTTCGAAGCCGACAGCTCGCTGCTGGGGCGACTCGGCCTGCAGCCGGCGCTCCAGCCGGGCGTATAGGGGGCGCCTGCGCACATCGCGGCCGATGTAGGTCTAGCTCGCCTGTACGGCAACGTCTTCCGGCACGTCCTCGCTATGCAGCGCGAAGACCACGACCGCGTCGAGACTCATTGCGCGCCCCCGCGACCACGCGGCCGCGAGCTCAGGATCGGCGCGCTGGTCACGAAGTGTCGCCTGGGCCTGCGAGAACACCGTAATCGCCTCCTTCGTCGGCGGGCAGGAGACGTGCAGCCTCTCCCACAGCGCCGCCGCCGCGCCGCCGATTGTCGCCGCGTGGCGCATGCGCTGCTGCGCCACGGCCACAGCGGAGAGGATCTCGAGCCCCTCGGCCAGCACCTCGCGCTCCCCAAGCAGATGGCATAGGCGCAAGCTCTCGGCTGCCAGTCGAGACGCGTCGACGAGCGCCCCTTCGTCGAGCGCGATCCAGCCCTGGTTCACCAGGGAGATGGCCACGCCCCGGGTGTGTCCCAGCCGGCGCGCCAGCTCGCACGCCTCGCCAAACAGCCCCGCCGCCTCTTCCCGGCGGCCGAGGCAAAGCTGCGCCCAGCCCAGGTTCGTCAGCGCGCGGTAGACGCCCATCTCGTCGTCGATCTGCCGCGCGCGGGCCAGGCTCTCCTCGCTCAAGCGCGCGGCCTCCGCAAATGCCGCCCGATCCAGGGCGATCCAGGCCAGGTCGAAGAGCACCCGCGCCGTGCCGCGGCCATCTCCGACAGCCTGGTAGAGCGTCAGGCTCGCCCGCAGCTCCTCGGTAGCCGCCTGCCAGCTGCCCTGCCGGTAGGCGAGCATCGCGGCGATCTGGAGGGTTTGCGCACGCAGAGCAGCCGGCAGACCAGAATCCGCCAACCGCGCGGTGATCTGCTCAAGCCAGCCGCACCCCTCGCTGTAGTAGCCGTGGCGTTGCCAGAAACTGCACAGTGCACACACGAGCTGAGCCGCCGGCTCCAGACAGCCGCCTGCCAGCAGCGTCGTGAGCGCCGTCCGCAGATTGTCGACCTCCCGCTCAAGGCGCGCCAGCCAGATCCCCTGGTCGGGCCCGTGCAGATGCTTGCCCGCCTCCACGGCCCAGCCCGCATAGTAGGCCGCGTGGCGCTGTGCGATCTGCGGTAACTCCCCGGACGCGTGCAACCGTTCGCGGGCGAACTCTCGGATGATCGCCAGCATCTCAAAGCGCGGCTCGGTCATTAGCCGATCGCGGAGCTGCCGGGTGGCGCAGCGTTGACAGCACACCGCCGTGCCAACGCAGAATCGGTGCGCCGGTTCGCGCATCAGCAGGCTCTGATCGAGCAGCATGCCGATCCCCAGGGCCGTATCCAGCGCCGGTGGCTCCACAGGCGTCTGTGGCGCGGTCGACCCGTTGGCGCAGACCGCCTCAACTGCGGCCAGGTTGAAGCTGCCGGCGAAGATTGCCAGCCGCGTGAGCAACACCTGCTGTGGCGGCGCGAGGGTCGCATAGCTCCAGGCGATCGCGCGCTCCAGTCCCTGCTGGTGGAGCGGGCGATCGATCGCGCTCTGATCCAGCAGCGGCAGGCGGTGCTCCAGGCGTTGAAGCAGCTCTTGCGGCGTGAAGAGCCGGCTATGCGCCGCCGCCAGCTCGATCGCC
>DAOLDO010000444.1:0-5800 GCA_035327325.1 Chloroflexaceae bacterium
ACCCCGCCTTCGCCCGGGCCCTGCGCGCCGCCATCGCCGCCGGCGTCGAGACCTCCGCCTACCTCTGCCCCCTCGCTCCCGACGGGCTGGCCCTCGGCCCGCCCGTGCCGATCTTCGGCTCCCCCGACGCCATCCCCAACACCGCCTGGGTCTAGGCCCGATACCTTTCAGATACGCCGCTCCGTCACCGGCCTTTGCCCCCTCACTCCCGCCCCGCTCCCTCAATGGGAGCGGGGAGTCCGCAACAGCAGGCGATGCCGCACAGCCCGTTTGCGGGCATCTACCCGGCCCAGGCCAGGGCGGCGCCGGCGCTCGCGGCGATGATGGCGACGGCGAGCAGGCCGCCAGGGGCGTCGAGGGGGTGGGGCGAGGCCGGGCGCTGGGCGGCCAGGGCCAGCCCCGCCAGGGTCAGGGGCAGGGCCGCGGGGCCCGCCAGCAGGGCCAGGGTCAGCACGGCCACGGCGGCCACCAGGCTGCGGGCGCGGGCCATGGCCGCCCGTTCGGCGTGCTGGAAGGCCGGGTCGAGCAGGACGATCAGGCCGATCGGCGTGGCGAGGGCCGCCACGATGTAGGCGCTCAGGTAGATCGCCGGCCAGGCCAGGGGCGTCGCCGCGGGCGACCAGACCAGTTCCGCCGGCAGGGCCAGGCTCAGGGCCGCCGCGATCGTCGCCACGTGGGCGGCCTGGTCGAGCAGGAAGGGCACGAAGGGCGGGCGGAACAGCCGGTCGGCGTGGCGCACCTTCCAGCGGTCGGCGGCCAGGTGCGCGGCGGCGATGCCCAGCATGGCCGGCCAGAGGCCGCGGGCCGCCGGCTCGACGGCGCCGAGGGCGAGCATGGCGGCCAGCACGACCCCGACGTGGAGCAGCAGGCCGTCCCAGCGGCCCTTGCGGCGCACCAGCCAGAGGGGCTGCAGAGCAAAGTCGGCCGCCAGGTGGGCGAGCAGAAAGAGGTAGAACATAACCCCTCCGAGATTGTGTCAGGCGAAGTTGAGGCGCTCGAGCTGGGGCAGGTTGAGCACGCTGACGCGGGCCCGCTCGACCTGGATGAGGCCCTGCTCGCGCAGGCCGCCGAGCACCCGGTTGACCGTCTCGCGGGTGGTGCCGGCCAGGCTCGCCAGGTCGTCCTGGGTCAGGTGCAGGTCAATGTGGGTGGTGCCGCCGCCCGCCTCGACGCCGTGCTGGTCGGCCAGGTCGAGCAGGGTGCGCACGACCCGCTGGGGCGCCGAGGAGCTGGCCAGATGCTCGATGTAGGTGTTGGTGCCGCGCAGGCGGGCCGAGAGCTCCTCGAGTACAAGGATGGCGATCTCGGGCAGGCCGCGTATGGCCTGGTGGAAGGCGTGGCGGTGCAGGGTCAGGGCCAGGGTCGGGCGCATGGCCTGGGCGCTGGCCGAGCGGGGCTGGCCGTCGAGCAGGGCCAGCTCGCCGAAGAAGTCGCCGTCGCGGAAGATCTTGACCGACAGCTCTTGGCCGAGCTGGCTGACCGTGTAGATGCGCACCTGGCCGCGGACGATCATGTAGAGCACGTCGCCGTCGCTCCCCTGGTGGAAGATCGTCTCGCCGCGGCCGAAGGCGCGCCGCCCCAGGCTGGCGCCGAGCAGGCCAAGCTGGTCGGCGCTGAGACGCGAGAAGATGGGCACGTTGCGCAGCAGCTCCTGGTTCTCCATGGGGGCCTCCTCGGGCGGGCCTCAAGGCGCGTGGCGGGACTGGCGCGGAGGGGGCGGCCGTCCGCCTCCGTCGGGGTGGTGGTGAGCCGGCTCATGTGCCCCTTGCTGATAAACGCATTATAGGTCGCGGGGGGTACGGGGACTATGATCGCTGTCACGCTGCGTCAGGGGATCCAGGGCACAACAAAAGGCCGGGCCCACGTGGGCCCGGCCTCGCGCTGGCTGGTGGCCGCTGCTAGACGGCGCGGCGGCGGCCGGTGATCAGGCGGTAGATGAAGACCACGATCACGGCCCCGATCACCGAGACGATCAGGGTGGTCAGGTTGAAGCCGGTGGTCAGGTCAACCCCGAGGAAGATCGAGGTCAGCCAGCCGCCGACCGCGGCGCCGACGATGCCGAGCAGGATGTCAATGTACCAGGGGTAGTTGCTCTTCATGAGGAACCCGGTGATCGTGCCGACGATCAGGCCCATGAGCAGGGTCAGGAGCAGGCCCATGTCACTCTCCTTGTATCTGCGGGAGACGCCCACGGCGGGGCCTCCGGACGACCCTAGCGGCCCTTCGCCATGCGCTCGGCCAGGTCCTTGATCTTGCGCAGCGTGTTCTTCACGCGCAGGGTGTCGGCGGGGTTGCCGCCGGCCACGAAGTCGCTCAGCATGCCGCCCGGCGGGTCGTACTCGAGGGTGTAGCGCAGGCGCGAGTCGTTGGCGCCGATGCCCAGGAAGCCGCCGGAGCGGTCCACGTCGAAGCTGTGGGTACGCTCGCTGTCGCCCTCGCGGGTGGCGAAGGCGATGATCTGCTTGCCCTCGTCGAAGGCGAGGATCGTGCCGGTGCCATTGTCGCCGCCCCGGCGCCAGCTGAAGTTGGCGCCCTGGGCGGGCGCGCCGAGGCCAGACAGCTGCTCCATCCCCTCGAACCAGAGGGGCCACTTGCCGGCGTCGGTCAGGAGCGACCAGACCAGGTCGGGCGGGGCGTCAATGTCCACGTGCTGCGCGAACTTTACGGCCATCGGGAGTCCTCCTCAGCTACAGGTGGGCTGTCGCCATCCTACAAGATCCGGGCCGGGCCGCCGCTAGCCTGGGGGAGGGCCGAGCCTAGCCTCGAGTCGAGGGGCCTAGAAGATCGGGAGGTAGCGCCCGACCTCCCACTCCGAGACATAGGCGCGGTAGCTCTCCCACTCCTGCTGCTTGGCGTCCACGAAGCGCTCGAAGACGTAAGGGCCAAGGGCCGCCTGGATCAGCTCGTCCTCGCGCAGGGCCTCGAGGGCGGCCCCCAGCGAGACGGGCAGGGTCGCCAGGCCGCGGGCCCGCGGGTCCACGTGGAACAGGTCCTCCTCGGCGGCCTCCTGGAGCGTCAGGCGGCGCCTGATGCCGTCGAGACCGGCGGCGAGCATGGCCGCGTAGGCCAGGTAGGGGTTGCAGGCGGGGTCGGGGCAGCGCAGCTCGACCCTGGTGCTCTGGTGGCGGCCGCCGGTGATGCGGGGCACGCGCACCAGGGCCGAGCGGTTGGTGCGGCCCCACGAGATGTAGACGGGGGCCTCGAAGCCGGGCACCAGCCGCTTGTAGGAGTTGACCAGAGGGGCGAGCAGGGCGCACATGCCGCGGGCGTGGGCCAGGAGCCCCGCGATGAAGTGGCGCGCCGTCGCCGAGAGGCCGTAGGGGTCGTCGGGGTCGGCGAAGGCGTTCCGGCCGGTCACCAGGTCGCTCAGGCTCTGGTGGACGTGCATGCCGCTGCCGTTGACCGAGGCGATCGGCTTGGGCATGAAGGTGGCGTAGAGGCCGTTGATCTGGGCCACGGCCTTGAGGGCGACGCGGGCCGTCACCGTGTTGTCGGCGGCGCGCACGGCCTCGGCGTAGCGCAGGTCAATCTCGTGCTGGCCGGCGGCCACCTCGTGGTGGGCCGCCTCGACGGCGATGCCCAGGCTCTGGAGGGCCCGCACCATCTGGCGCCGGATCAGGGTGGCCTGGTCGGTCGAGACGTCGAAGTAGCCCGCGTGGTCGTGCGGCAGGGGCAGCGGGCGGCCCTCGGCGTCGGGCTTGAAGAGGAAGAACTCGAGCTCGGGGGCTACATGGAAGGCGAAGCCCAGCTCGGCGGCCTGCCCGGCCACGCTGGCCAGCACGTGGCGCGGGTCGCCCGCGAAGGGCTTGCCGTCGGGCGTGTAGATGTTGCAGATCAGGCGCGCCGTGGCCAGGCCCTCGTGCTGGTCCCACGGGATCAGGGCGTAGGTGGCCGGGTCGGGCACCAGGTACATGTCGCTCTCGACGACGCGGGCGAAGCCCTCGATCGACGAGCCGTCGAACCAGACCCCGTGGCCGAGGGCGTCCTCGAGCTCGCCGACGGGGATGGTCACCGTCTTGACCATGCCCAGCACGTCCGTGAACTGCAGGTTGACAAAGGCGACCCGCTGCTCCTCGGCGCGCTTGAGCAGCGCCTCGCGGGGGTTGTCGCTCATGGCGCGGGGCTCCTTGGGGTGGCGTGGCTGCGTGTGTGGCCATTGTACCATGGCGCCACCCCGGGAGCGCGCCTAGAGTCGCAGCAGGTAGCCCTGGCCCCGTCGCGTCTCGATCAGGTCGGCCGCCGGGTCGGCCCGCCGCATCGAACGGCGCAGGTCGCTCACCGCCGTGTCCAGGGCGCCCCGGTCCAGATCGTCGTCGTAGGGGCGGCCCCAGATCGCCAGGGCGCAGCTTGGGCGCGGGCAGACCTCGTTGGCGTGCTGGTAGAGGTGGCGCAGCAGCATGTACTGGAGCGGCGAGAGGTCGAGCAGGACCCCGCCCAGGTAGAAGCTCTGCGAGCGCTCGTCCAGGCGCAGCACGCCGGCCGAGACCTGGGTGGCGTCGGGGTCCACGAAGCGCAGCAGGGCCGTGGGGTAGCCGAGGCCGATCTGGTCGTCGTTGCGCAGGCGGTGGGGGCTCAGGAGCCGCTGCCCGTTCACGTAGGTGCCGTTCACGCTCTCGAGGTCGCTCAGCACGAAGCTGTCGCTGCGGCGCTCGATGCGGGCGTGGCGCCGGGAGACGTGGGAGACGCGCACGACCACGTCGCACTGGACCGAGCGCCCGATCAGGCAGACCGATCCGCTCAGCGCGACCGTGTCGGGTGTCACGACTTCGGGCGCCAGGGCGACCAGCTGGCTGTGCGAGGTCGGGGGCGGCGCGACGTCCACCACAAGGCTCCTTGAAATGCGATCGAGAAAGCGACGAGCAGCGCATGGGTGTAGTACTATCATACCACACAGAGTGGAAGATTCCCCCTATCCGCGCCTCGCGCGTCACATTGGACGCCGGGCGTCGCTGTACCTGAGTGAGGGCGCCGCCGCAGCCAGTCCACCCCGCCAGAGCCCCTCCGGAAGCCGAGCGTAGGAAAGGGGGACCCTGATGGACATGCTCATCGTGGTCGGAGCCCTGGCCCTGTTTCTGGCCATGCTGCTCAGCAGCACCCCCGCGCCGCAGCCGCCGACCGTGGTCATTATGCAGTCGCCCCCCGCCACCGCCCAGCCGGGCGGCTGCCTGGGTCTGATCTTCGCCGTCGTGATCTTCGCCACCCTGGTCGCAGTGGTCAGCCTGGCGGCGCGCTAGGCACGCGGCCCGCCCCACCCGTCGGACCTGCTATGGGCCAGTATTCACCCTCAGGACAGGCGCGGCGCCCCGCCATGCTCCTCCGGCTGATCGCCGGGGCCTGGCGGGCCCTGCCGCGCCTGGTGAAAGGCCAGCCGATGAGCGAGACGCCCCGGCCCATTGACGAGGCGGCCCTGGCCGGCCTGGTTGACCGCTACCAGCGCCTGCTGGGGCGCCTCGCCGCCGCCCGCGACAGCGACGAGCACGAGCGCGTCCGCGACGAGCTCCGCGACGCCCTCGAGGGGCTCTGGCCCATGCTCGAGGCCCTCACGCGCCCCCTGGCCTGGTCGTGGGTGCGCCGCCACCTGTCCGACCTCGGGGGCTCGCGCGGGGCCCGCGACGCCCTCGACGGGGTGACCACCAGCATGTGCATGCACATCCTCGACTCCCTCGCCGCCAGCCCGATCAGCCCCAGCCAGCCCATCGGCCCTCTGCTCAAGCGCATCGCCAGCAACCGCATGATCGACGAGCTGCGCTACAGCCGGCGCCATAGTCCCGACCAGCCCGCCCCCGCCTCGAGATCCTGC
>DAOLDO010000445.1:0-1646 GCA_035327325.1 Chloroflexaceae bacterium
CGCCTCAATCGGGCGTAAGGGCGGCCCAGCGTGGCCGTCCCGCCGCGCCCGCTCCCGCAGCTGAGCTCGGACGCAGTGCCATCGCCGGCCGCGCCTCGACCGCCCGTCGTCAGGCGGCGCGACGAGCGTCCGCCAGCTCCAGGGCGTACGCGCCCAGCTCGACCAGCACCTGCCCCGCGTAGCGCTTGTGGTGGCCGCGGGCCTCGGCCAGGAGCTCGCCCAGCTCGCGCAGCGGCGCCTGCTCCGGCGTCCCCCTGGCCACAGCGCCGATCGTCCAGATGGCCCGCCGGCCCATGTCGCACCACAGGTCGCACAGCTCGAGCCAGGGCAGCAGGTTGGCCCTGAGGGCCAGGTTGCCCATGCGGTTCTTGAGGTGGTAGCTCGCCTCGTCCAGCTCGCCCAGGTAGGCGTCGAGGGTCGCGAGGGCCGCGCTCGCGCCCGGGTCGGCCCCCGCCCGCAGCTCGGCCAGGGCCTCGCCGGCCAGGCGGGCGAGGCGGGGCGCGTCGTCGCCGCCGAGGGCCGAGTGGAGCGAGCACTCGGCGAAGCGCAGCAGGGCCGGCAGGCTCGCCGCGCCGGCCGCCTCGTCGAGGGCGCGCAGCCAGGCGCCCTCCGGGTCGTAGCCGTGGGGGTCGGCGAGGTAGTCGGCCAGGGTGCCCAGGGCGATCTTCGAGGCCTCGGCCTGCAGGAGCGGGTTGGCCAGGACGCCGCGGGCGGCCCGGTGGAGGCCGGGGTCGCGCCCGCGCACGGGCCCGATGTGCAGCTCGCCGCGCATGGCCAGGTCGTTCACGGGGTAGTTGTCCCAGATCAGGGGCCGGCGCCGCAGGGCCGCCGCGAAGGCCAGGGTCTCCTCGGCGCCGATGGCCGGGGCGCAGACCTCGCGGCCGGTGTAGAAGACGTCGATCGCGGGGTGCAGCCGCGCGCCGAGCTCGTGCAGGTAGGGGCTGAAGGGCGGCGCGCCGTGGTAGTCGGTCGGGCAGACGCTGAGCGTGCAGGCGGGGTCGAGGGCCCGGAGCCAGGCGTGGAGCCGGTTGCTCACGTCGGCGTGGGCCTCGGCGAAGCTGCCGTAGGCCAGGGCGTCGGCCTCGTGGCGGAAAGCCGGCCTGATGTCGTCGAAGAAGAGGCTGAAGGCCCTGACCCCCAGCTCGTAGAAGGCGCCCAGCTTGGCGGTGACCAGGCCCAGCTCGTCGGGGCTGCTGTAGACCATGGACACGCTCGGGCTGAGGGCGTAGGCGAAGGAGACGCCGGCGGCCTCGGCGGCGCGCACGGTGGCGCCGAACTGGGCCATGGTCTCCGCTGGGTAGGGCTCGCGCCAGCGGCCGCGGTGCTGGCGGTCGTTCTTCGGCCCGTAGAGGTAGTAGTTCAGGCCGCGCCGCCCCATCCAGGCGATCAGGTCGTCGCGCTCGGCGCAGGTGTACGGGGGGCCGTAGAAGCCCTCGACCACGCCGCGGAGATCGAAGAAGCTCGTTCGCTCGCTGGCGCGGGCGGGCTCAGTGGCGCTGATGGAGGACATAGCTTGACTTTCGGTGTGAGGTGTGAGGTGTGAGGTGTGAGGTGTGAGGTGTGAGGTGTGATTCTTCGGATGGCGGCTCTGCTCACACCTCACAGCGCGAGCGCAGCGAGCGCCTCACACCTCACAGCGCGAGCGC
>DAOLDO010000445.1:1746-5799 GCA_035327325.1 Chloroflexaceae bacterium
TCACAGCGCGAGCGCAGCGAGCGCCTCACACCTCACAGCGCGAGCGCAGCGAGCGGCTCATTGGAACCACACCTTCAGGGTCTTGATCTCGTAGGGCCGGAACGACAGCGTGAGCGTGTCGCCGTCCACGGGGACGGGCTCGCCCTCGCGCTCGAGCATGGTGGTCAGCTCGGCGCGGCGCGCGGGGCGGCCGAGGCGCAGGTTCACGCGCGGGCTGCGGCACTGGCGGGCCTCGTAGAGCCGGATCACCCAGGCGCCGGGCTCGTCCTCGGCGGCCTTGACCGTCTCGACCACCACGTTGGGCGCGTCCACCTCGGCCAGGGCGAAGGCCGGGGGCAGGTCGCCCGCCCGCGGGGCCACCGGGACGGCGCGCAGGGGCAGGTTCAGCTCCGCGGCGGCGCGGTCCACGCCGGCAGCGCGCCAGTCGCCGGCGTGGGGCAGCAGGCTGTAGGTGAAGACGTGGCGGCCCCGGTCGGCCCCCTCGTCGGGGCTGATGGCCGACTTGATCAGGGTCAGGCGCAGGACGTTGTCGCGGGCGTCGTGGCCGTACTTGCAGTCGTTGAGCAGGGCCACGCCGTAGTCGCCCTCCGAGAGGTCGGCCCACCTGTGGGCGCAGACCTCGAAGCGAGCCCAGTCCCAGCTGGTGTTCCAGTGGGTCGGGCGCTCGACCTGCCCAAACTGGATGTCGTAGGTGGCCCTGGTGGCCCGGATCTCCAGCGGGAAGGCGGCCTTGAGCAGCACCTGGCGCTCGTGCCAGTCGGCCTCGCCGCGGAAGTCAATCCGCGGGTCGTCGGCGTAGATGGTCAGGCGCTGGGTGATCGTGCTCTCGCGCAGGCGCCAGCGCAGGCGCAGCACGCCGCGCAGCGGGCCCGCCTCCTCGACCACGGCCTCCTCGAGCTCGTCCACCTCGCGCACGCGCTCCTGGTAGTAGAGGTCAATGTCCCAGGCGTCGAAGGCCATAGGCTTGTCGGCGAAGCTCTGGAGCACGTTGGCCCTGGCACCCGTAGCCAGCACCTCGCGCCCCGCCGCCTTGTCCCACAGCGAGGTGATCTGCCCGCGCTCGTTCAGCGCGATGCGCCAGAAGCGGCTCTCGAGCAGGGTGGGGGTGACGGTGAGTGGGTGCTGCGTCGGGGGTGAGGGCGCCTCGCACCAGGGCAGCAGCCTGTAGCCGAGGGGCGGCACCGCGTCCACCTCGACCAGGAGGCGGCGCTCGCCCTCCTCCTCGACCGGCTGGGCGCGAGCGGGGCGACCGTCGGCGAGCGCGACGGCGCGGCCCTCCAGCTCGGGCGACCAGGGCAGGCTGACGAGGCCGCCGCGCTCCCACGAGAGGCTGTTGAGGGCCAGCAGGCCGCCGCGGGGCGCGTCGAGGCCGCGGGCGAGGAGGGATGCGGCGTCGTCGAGGGCGCCCTGGCCGATGGCGAACACGCGCTCGTAGTCGGCCATGCTGTCCTCGTAGACCTGGCGGATCGAGGAGCCGGGCAGGATATCGTGGAACTGGTTGAGCAGGATGAGCTTCCAGCCCTCGTCGAGGGCCTCGCGGGGGTACTCCGTCGCGCCGGCCAGCACGTCTGCCGTGGCGGCGAGCCACTCGGCCTCGTGGTAGAGCAGCTCGGACCTGCGGTTGGCGCGCTTGCTGGCGGCCTGGGAGGTGTAGGTGCCCCGGTGGTACTCGAGGTACAGCTCGCCGTCCCAGACGGGCAGTTCGGCGCCGCGCAGCCGCTCGCGCAGGCGGGCGAAGTAGGGCTCGCCGTGCTCGTGGCCGACCGTGGGCATGCCGGGCAGGTTCTCGAGGGCGCGGGCCGACTCGAGCATCTCGCGGGTGGGGCCGCCGCCGCCGTCGCCCCAGCCGTAGAGCATGAGCAGCTCGTCGTTGACCTCCTTCTGGCGGTAGTTGTCCCAGATGCCCTTCACATCTGCGGGGCGCAGCTCGCCGTTATAGGTGTAAAAGGGCGCGTCGCGGTCGGGGGCGGTGACGAAATGGGTGAGCAGCTCGCTGCCGTCGAGGCCGCGCCAGCGAAAGGTGTCGTGGGGGAAGCGGTTGAACTGGCTCCAGCTGATCTTCGAAGTGAGAAACGCCTCGATGCCGCAGCCGCGGGCGATCTGGGGCAGGGCCGCGCTGTAGCCGAAGACGTCGGGCAGCCAGAGCAGCTTCGACTCGACGCCGAACTGCTCGCGCATGAAGCGCGTGCCGTGGAGGAACTGGCGGATCAGGGCCTCGCCGCCGGCCAGATTGGTGTCGGCCTCGACCCACATGCCGCCCGTGATCTCCCACTGGCCCGCGGCGACGCGCTCGCGCACGCGCTCGTAGAGGCCGGGGTAGTCGTGCCGCAGGAACTCGTAGAGCTGCGGGGTCGAGTGCATGAAGCGGTACTCGGGGTACTGGCGCATCAGGTGCAGGGCGGTGGCGAAGGTGCGGGCGGCCTTCTCGCGGCTGTGGCGCACCCGCCAGAGCCAGGCGACGTCAATGTGGGCGTGGCCCACGCCGAGCACGCGTGGGCGGTTGCCGGTCGGCTCGGCGATGCGCCCCAGCTCCTCCTCGAGGGCGTCGCCGGCGTCGGCCGCCGAGGCGTAGAAGCCGGCCGAGCCGGGCTGCGACCAGTCGATCAGCAGCCAGGCCCGGTTGAGGGCCGTGAGCAGCCGGGCGCGGCGCAGGTCGTTGGGGTCGAGCTGGTCCAGGGACTCGACGATCGCCAGGACGTGGTGGTACAGCTCCTCGGTGGGCCGGTCCACCAGGGCGAGCCGGGCGAGCTTGAAGTGGCGGCGCTCGGGCACGCCGAGCACGCCGCTCCACGCCTTGAGAGCCAGGTGCACCCGGCCGCCCGCGATGAGCTCGGGGGGCAGCCAGGCGTCCTCGTGCCAGATGTCGATGGCCTGGAGCGGCTCGCCGTTCACGTAGAGCATGGTCTCGGCGGTGGAGCGCCCGCCGTCGCGGGGGCCGACGAGGAACTGGGCGTAGACCCGGCCGCCGCGCCAGGCCTCGGGGACGGCGACGGTGGCGCGGAACCAGGCGGTGACGTCGTAGCCGCCCCAGCGCTCGCCGACGCTGAAGGGGAGCCAGTCGGCGTCGTCGAGCTCGGGTCGGTGGGCGCCCGGCACGTCGCGCTCGAGGTACTTGAAGCCCTGGATGGGCAGCGTCTCGCGGTAGATCAGCGGGCGCAGCTCGGCGACCTGGCCGCGGAGCTTCTCGAGGGTGAAGGGGTACATTGGCTTTCTCGGAGTGGCTACGTCATGCTGGCTCGAGCGATGGCTCACAGGTGGCGTCGGGGCGCCCACGCTTGGGCGCCCACGTTGGGGCGCCCTTACGTCCCGGCAGACGGCTGCGGCTCCGCGGCGGGCGGCGCCTCCAGCGGGTCGAGCGCGACGGCGGGCTCGCGGGCGTCGGCGGCCTCCCGGTTGGCGGCGGCCCGGCGGGCGCGGCGCTCGGCGGCGCCGGGGGCGCGGCCCCAGATCGCGCGCAGGGCCGCGTAGTCCTCGGGCTCGAGGGGCTCGCCCGTGGTGTCAATGTGGTCCACGTAGTAGAGCGAGGGCACGCCGATGGCGGGCTGGGCGGCGAGGTAGGCCCGCCAGTCGGCGCGGCTGGCGCAGGGCCAGTTGTCGGTGTCGAGCAGGGCGGCGGGGCAGGCGGCGCGGGCCACCCTGGCGCGGTGGAGCATCGCCGGCAGGATCGGGCGCCCGGTGTTGATGTCGTTGAGGCGGACCATGGACACCAGGTCTGACAGGTAGGGGTGGGGTGTGTGGGCGATCACCAGGGCGTCGGGCTTCACCCGCCTGGCCTCGTCCGTGAGGATCCAGAGGTAGCGGCGCAGCAGCTCCAGGCCCCACTGGGGGCCGTGGCGGCGCAGGCCGGGGCCGCTGGGGGCGCGGGCCGAGAAGTCGAGCTTGAACCCGTCGGCGTCGTAGCCATCCGGGCCGAGCATGCGCCGCACCTGGGCCCGCAGGCGCCGCTCGAAGGCGGGGCTGCTCGGGTCGGCGGCCACGGGCAGGCCGGCGGCGTTGGTCACGCACTCGTCGGCGGGCAGGCCCTCGGGGTCCCAGAGCTTCAGCCAGAGCAGC
>DAOLDO010000446.1:0-5781 GCA_035327325.1 Chloroflexaceae bacterium
GCTGGTCTGCGGCGACCGGGCGAAGCCCACCCCCGCCGTCTCCCGCCAGTACCTCGCCCCCCTGGCCCGGCCGGCGGACCGGCACGGGCTGTTCGCGTTTGCCGAGCAGGTGTTCTCGGGGGCGGGCTGGTGCGAAGGGCTGTGGGCGCGGCGCGCGTCCCTGGCGGGGCTGCCCGCCGCGATTGTCTGGGGCATGCGGGACCCCCTCTTCGGGCGGCGGTTCCTGGCCCGCTGGCGCGAGGCGCTCCCCCGAGCGGAGGCGGTCACGCTGCCGGGGGCGGGCCACTTCGTGCAGGAGGAGGAGCCGACCGCGGTGACGCGGGTGCTGCGCCGGCTGCTCGCCGCCGCGCCGGCGTAGGGGCCCCTCCGCTATGGGCCGAGCCGCGGCACGAGCCGGCCGGTCTCCGCGCAGTAGGCCCGGTACGCCTCGCCGAAGTGGTCGAGCATCATGCGCTCCTCGTTGGGGACGCGGCTCAGGTACAGGGGGAGGAACGTGGCGAGCCCGGCCCAGCCCGCGACCCAGTTGGGCAGCAGCAGGATCTGCGCGATGCTCCAGAGCAGCTGCGAGGCGTACATGGGGTGGCGGATCCGGCGGTACACCCCCCTGGTCACCAGCGTGTGCCCCGACCCGATCTCCAGCGACGGCGACCAGTTCGACCCCAGGTCGCGGTGGGCGCGCCAGAACAGCCAGATCGCCGCCGCCAGCAGCGCGCTGCCGGCCCACCCCGCGCGGGCCCTCGCGGTCGGCCCCAGCCTGTAGTCGGCCCCGTCGAGCCACGAGGTCAGGCTGTAGACCATGGGCAGCACCAGCAGCCCGACCAGCAGCCCGCCGAGCAGGCCCCGCTCGGCGGCGCTCACCCGCTGGTCGGTCTTCGGGATCTTGCGCCGCCGGCGGTCGTAGGGCAGGCGCAGCAGGGTCTCGGCCGTCACCCCGGCGAAGTAGATTGTCGCGAAGCGCTGTTTCATCGGGTCACCCCTCGGCGCGAACCCTGCCGCCCGGCGGGCGCAGGGCCTGGCGGAACGTGGGTGTATGATACCACTGCTCCCGAGCCCCCACGCGGGCGCGCCCCGTTCTTGCAGGGGCGGGGGCGAGGCTCTGGTACGAGAAGGGAGGCCCCGATGGAGGCGCTGCACCCCCTGGCCCTGCTCCTCATCGTCGCCGCGCTCCTGCTCCTGGTGATCTTCGGCGCCGTCGCGTCTCTCGGCGTGATCGCGGCCCTCGCGCCCCCCCTGCACGACTGGCTCAACGAGCAGATCGAGCGCCTGCTGAAGCGCCGCTGAGGCCCGCGCCCCGCCGCCGCGCCCCCGTCACGCGCTCGCCTCTCCCCCGGCGAGGGCCGCCTCGACCTGGGCCCGCAGCGTCTCCGGCGTAAATGGCTTCGCCAGGAAGCCGGCCAGCCCCTCGCCGTCGAAGCGGCCCATGACCTCCTCCTCGGTGTAGCCGCTCATCGCGACCACGGGCAGCTCGGGGCGGATCCGCTTCAGCTCGCGGAAGGCTTCCTCGCCGCTCATGTGCGGCATCATCATGTCCAGGAAGACGCAGCGGACCCGCGCCGCGTAGGCGCGGAACAGCTCCACGCCGGCGCGCCCGTCGGGGGCGCTCAGGGCGTCAAAGCCCATGCGCTCCAGCAGGCGCACCAGGAGCGCCCGGACCTCGGCCTCGTCCTCGACGACCAGCACCAGGCCGCTCCAACTGCCCGCCGGCACGTTGCCCCGGGCGCTCGCCGGGGCCGCCGCCGCCGCCAGGCTCGGGAAGAGCAGCTTGAAGGTCGAGCCGCGCCCCGGCTCGCTGTACACCTTCAGCGCCCCGCGGTGCTGGTGCACGATGCCCTGCACCGCCGCCAGGCCCAGGCCGCGCCCCGTGAACTTGGTCGTGAAGAAGGGCTCGAAGATGCGCCGCCGCGTGTGCGCGTCCATGCCGACGCCCGTGTCGCTCACCTCCAGCGTCACGTAGCGCCCCGGCTCCAGGGCCGGCGCCTCAAGCTCGGCCAGGTAGGTCTCGTCGGCCCAGATCTCCCAGGTGCCGATCGTGATCGCCCCGCTTCGCTCGCCGATCGCCTCCGAGGCGTTGACCACCAGGTTCATCAGCACCTGCCTGATCTGGGTCGGGTCGGCCTCGATCGCGGGGAGGCCGGGCGTCAGCTGGTAGCGCAGCACGGCCAGCTTCGAGATCGACGCCTGGAGCAGCTGGTGGGTCTCCTCGACCAGTTCGTTCAGGTTGATCGGCTCGACGACGAAGCGCCCGCGGCCGGCGTAGGCCAGCATCTGGCGCGTGAGCTCGGCGGCCCGCTGGGCCGCCTGCTCGATGTTCGCGATCGTCTCGCGGGTGGTGGCCTCGGGCGGCAGCCCGGCGAGGGCGAGGTGGGCGTTGCCGATGATCACGGCCAGCAGGTTGTTGAAGTCGTGGGCGATGCCGCCGGCCAGCACGCCCAGGCTCTCCAGCCGCTGGGTCTCCTGGAGCTGCCGCTCGAAGGCGTGCCGGGCCGCCTCGGCCCTCAGCCGGTCAATGGCCGCCCCCAGCACGTTCGCGACCGACTGCACAAAGTAGATGTCGTCCTGGGTGAAGCGCCGGCGCTGCACGCTGAAGGCGCCAAGCACCCCGAAGGGGCCGTCCGGCGTGCGGATAATCACGCTGGCCCCGCTCACCACCCCGTGGTCGTGAAGCAGCGGCGAGCCCGCGAAGCGCGTCTCCGCCCGCAGATCCTCGACGATGACCGGCTCGTCTACGGCCAGCGTATAGCCCGACTGCGAGCCCCGGCCGGCGCTGATCAGCGCCTCGCCGACCAGCCCCGGCGACCAGCCGTGCCCCGCCCGCAGCCGCAGCGTCGCCCGGTCGGGCAGCAGCTCGAGCAGACCGGCGTGCTCGACCCCGAGGGTCCGGGCCACCGCGGCGACGGCCGCGTCGAGCAGGGCCTGCAGGTCGGTCACGAGCAGGGCGCGCTCGCCGAGGGCGCTGACGGCGGCCTGCTGCGCCAGGCGGGCCTGGAGGGCCGCCTCGGCCTGGGCCAGGGCGCGGGCGTTGGCCTCGGCCGCCGCCCGCGCGTCGCGCTCCAGCCCGAACAGCCGTGCCCGGTCCAGGGCCTGGGCGCAGTGGTTCGCCAGCGTCTCCAGGAACACCCGGTCCTCCTCGGCGAACGCCTGCGGGTCGGCGAAGCTCAGGCCGAGGGCGCCGAGGGTGCGGCCCTCCACGCGCAGCGGCAGGGCCGCCGCCGCCTGGCTCGTGCTGCGCGCCTGCTCGGCGGCCAGGTGCGGGTAACGTGCCGCCCACTCCGCCCGGTCGTGCAGGTAGATCGCCGCCCCCCCGCGCGCCGCCTCGGCGATCGGGACGGGCGCCTCAGCCGGGATGTGCCTCCAGCGCGCGATCAGCTCGGCGCTGTAGCCCTGCGCGCCCACGACCGCCAGCCCCTCCCCCTCGGGCGCCACCAGGGCCACGCTGCCCGCGTACGCGCCGACCGCGGCGAAGGCCATGCTGATGATCACGCCCGCAACGTCCTCGGGCGCCAGGGCCTGCGAGAGGGCCGCCGTCAGCTGCTGCAGCTCGCTCACCCGGTCGGCCCGCCGCTGCGCCGTCGCCCTGGCCGCCATGCCCTCGGCGTAGAGGCGGGCGTGCTCGATCGCCAGGGCCGCCAGCTGGGCCAGCTCCTCCGCCAGGGCCAGGTCGGTCGGGCTGTACGGGCGCCGCGCGCCGGTTACGCCCAGGGCGAGCACGCCCAGGCTGCGCTCGCCGCTGACCAGCGGCACCACCATCGCCGAGGCGATGCCCAGCGCGCGCAGCATGGCGAGGTGCTCGGCGTCGGCCGTTGCCGCGGCGAGGGTGGCGTCGTCAACCGTGGGCATGAGCCGGGACACGCGGGCTTGCGCTGCCTTGCGGCCGGCGTGGGCGGGCTGGGCCTCGGGCGGGTAGCGCCTGCGCAGCTCGCGGATCAGCCCCTCGTGCTCGGGGGTGACGTTCGCCACCCCGACCGCGCGCCAGGTGCCGTCGGCGTCAATCACGTCCACCACGCAGCTGTCGGCGAGGGCCGGCACCGCCAGGCGCGCCAGGGCGTCGAGGGCCGCCTCCGGGTCGAGCGACGCCGCGACGATCCGGGCGGCCCCCGCCAGCAGCCGCGAGACCTGCTCGGCGTGCCGGCGCTCCGAGACGTCGGCGAAGGTGGCCACGCCGGCGATCACCTGGCCCTGGCCGCCGCGCACCGGGCTCGCGCTCACCAGCATCGTGCGCAGCTCGCCGTCGCCGCGGATCAGCACGATCTCCTCGTCGCGCACCGTCTCGCCGTCGCGGACCGCCCGCGCCAGGGGCCACTCGTCCGGCCCGTACGGCCGCCCGCCGGGGCGCCAGCCCCTGTAGACGCTATACTCTGCGATCTCGGCAGCCGGGGGCAGCGGCGAGCGCCACAGCTGCTCGGCGGCCGCGTTGGAGCGCAGCAGCCTGCCGGAGGGGGCCTCGGCGACGATCACTCCGATCGGCAGCTGGCTGATCAGGGTCTCCAGCACCTCGCGCTCCTGGGCCAGGCGGCCGATCAGCCGGTCGCGCCCGGCGGCGAGGGCGCTGGTCTGCCGCTGCGCGCGAGCCCGCTGGTAGGCCCACCTCATGACGGCCGCGAGCTCGGCGTCGCGCCCGGGGCCCTCGATCACCAGCTCGTCCAGGCCGGCCTGCATCGCCGCGACGATCTGCTCGACATCCCGCCCCGAGCTGAGCATGACCACGGGGCACGCGGGCAGGCGCGCCTTGACCGCGCGCAGCACGTCGAGGCCGCGGGCCCAGCCGAGCTGCTCGCCGGTCACGACCAGGTCGAAGCCGCCGGCGGCGATGGCCCCCGCGAGCTCCTCCGCGGTGCTCACCCGCCTGACGACAACCTCGTCGAGGCCGCGGCGCAGCGCCTGGCCGATCTGCCGGCGGTCGTCAGGGTCAGCGTCAACGAGCAGCACGTGGGTGCGGGCAGCCATAGCGGTTGTTCCGCTCAACAATTGTGCGCGGGCCCAGAGGGCATAGCAAACAGCGTACCAGTACCCCCGCGGGCTACGCGGCCTCGCCCTCCCAGAGCCGGCGCATCTCCTCCGAGCGGGCGAGGAGCTGGTCGAGGCCGCCGACGTCCTCCACGCGCCCCGCGCGCAGCAGCACGATCTGGTCGGCCCGGCGCAGCACCGCCCGGCGGTGCGAGACGGCCAGCACCGTCATGCGGTCCCCCGCCTCGCGGGCGAGCCGCGCCCACAGGGCCGCCTCGGTCTCGACGTCGAGGGCGCTGGAAAGGTCGTCCACCACCAGCAGCTCGGGCGCGCGCACCAGGGCGCGGGCGGCGGCTGTGCGCTGCACCTGGCCGCCCGAGAGGCGCACGCCCCGCGGGCCGACCACGGTGTCGAGGCCGCCGTCCAGCGCCGCCACGTCCGGGTCGAGCACGGCGGCGCGCACGGCCGCGCCGAGGGCGCCCTCGCCGGCCGGCAGGCCCATCAGCACATTGTCGCGCAGGCTGTCGCTGAACAGGCGCGGCACCTGCGGCACGTAGGCCGCGCGCGGCGGCCGCATCGCCTCGGCCGGGTCCTCCACCGGCGCGCCGTTCCAGCGCACGGCCCCGCCCTGGGCCTCGACCAGGCCCAGCACCGCCCGCAGCAGGGTGCTCTTGCCCGCGCCGACCCGCCCCGTCACCACGGTGAAGCTGCCCCGCTCCAGGCTGAAGCTGGCGCCGGCCACCCCGCGCCCGCTGCCGGGGTGGACAAAGGGGAGGCCCTCGACCTCGAGCCGCTCCAGCCGGTCCGCCGCCACGCGCGGCGGCGCCTCCACCGCCG
>DAOLDO010000447.1:0-2925 GCA_035327325.1 Chloroflexaceae bacterium
GGCTTTGGGGTCGGGCGCGCCGCCGGGGGCGTTGGGGTCGGGGGTGGCGTTAGGGTCGGGGGTGGCGTTGGGGTCGGTCACGCCGCCGGGGGCGCTAGGGTCGGGTGTGGCGTTGGGGTCTGGGGTGGCGTTGGGGTCGGGCGTGGCCTGCTCGCCGCCGCCGAGGACCCCGCCGGCCTGGGCGGTGGCCGCGGCGGCCGTCTGGTCGGCGCCGGCGACCTGGCCGCGGTCGCCGCTGAAGAGCCCGGGGAACAGGAAGGCGATCAGCAGGCCGATCAGGCCCAGGCCCACCAGGAAGAGCAGCAGCCCGAGGAGGGGGCTGAGCCCGCGGCGCGGCGCCTCGTACTCGTCGTCGTCGTCCCTGACCACGGTGCGCCGCGCGCTGCTGGCGCTGCGGCTGCTCGACCGCGGCGGGGGCGTCGCGCGGGCGGCGCTGGCGCCCGCCGCGGCGCCAGCCGCGGCCGCCACGGCCGCCGTGTCGGCGTCGGTGTAGGTCGTATCTGGCGGGGTCTCGGCGCGGCGCACCGGGCCCGAGGTGTCGGCCGCCATCGTCTCCGAAAGGTTGTTGAGCTCGGCGAAGGGATCGTCGTCGGCGAAGGGGTCGTCGTCTACGGGCGCGCGTGGTGGGGGCGGGGTCGCTGCGGCCGCCCCCGCCGCGGCGCCCGCCGCCGCCGCCGAGGGCGGGGGCTCGTACACGTCGGCCGGCGCCGCCGGCCGCGCGCCGAGGGCCTGGAGCCCCTTCAGGGCCATCTCGTTGTCGGGCTCCAGGGCGAGCACGCGCTCGAGGGCGTTCTGGCGCTCTTCCCGGTTCTCGGCGACGCCGGCGAGCCACAGCCAGCCCTGGGCGTTATCGGGCTCCTGGCGGGTGAGCAATCGAAAAAGCTGGCGCGCCTCCTCCTTCTTGCCCTCGCGCGCCGCTTCGATGCCAAGCTGCAGGATGCTTTCCGGCTCCGCCATGAATTGTCCTTCCTCCTATGCCCCTCTGGGCAGGAACCATGGCACCTATTGCTGACCCATGCGATTCCGGGCCTATTCTAGCACACGTCATGTCAATGGTCAACAACGGGGCGCATTCTTGCCGCGCTGCTAAGGCAAACATGCCGCCCATGCCGGAGGAAAGTGCAAAGAGTTTTTTGGGGCCCCGGCGGCGGAGCCGGGGCGCGGCTCAGCGGGGCTGCCCCCGCCGCGCCCGGGCCGGGATGCCGTAGGCTCGCCGCCAGTTGTGCACCGTGCCGATGCTCACCCCGAGCCGCGCCGCGATCGCGGCCATCGGCAGCAGCTCGTCGCTGTAGAGCGCCTCCAGCTCCGCCCGTGGCAGCGGCCTGGCCTTGAAGCGCCCGTCACGGGCCCTGATGCCGCAGCCCCGCAGGCGGTTCGCCACCGTCGCCGCGCTGCACCCCAGCAGCGCCGCCACCCGCGCCTGGCTCAGCCCCTCGTTAATGTACAGCCGGTGGAGCACCTCACAGGGCAGCTCGATGCGCAGAGACATAGCCACTCCACACGATAAAGGATAGGCAGGGCGAAAGGAAGAGCACGACCCTCGTCGTGCCCCTCGCGCTGCCCTCGGCAGCTAGCCCTATACTAACACGTTACCGTGTTGCTGTCAAGCCTCCTTGGTCTGCTCGCCGTCGGCGGCCTGCCCATCGGCGGGCGGGTCAACCTGGTAGACGAAGCCGGCCCGCTCGGCCACCATGCTCAGGGTCTTCTGGGTCGAGCGGTGGGGCCTGTGGATGCCCGTTTCCCACTCGCTGATCGTCTGCTGGCGCACCTCGAGCTCGTCGGCCATCTGCTGCTGGGTCATGCCCATATGCTCGCGCAAGGCCCGGATCCGCCTGGCGTCCCACTCCCGGCGGAAGCGCCGGCGCTGCTTGGGGGGCGGGTACTGCTGCTCGTCGCTCATCGACACTCCCTCACACTTGCCCATGCTGCGCGACTTTAGCCGCTATTGTGTATTGTAACCCGAGAGCGGATAGGGTCAAGCCCTCTTTTTGATGGATTTTTCGTACAGGTATGCTACCCTTTGGCTACCGCCGCCGCAAGGGAAGGAGTCACGCTATGCGCCGCCCGCCCCCCGACGACCAGGCCGCCATCAAGGCCCTGGCCCAGGCCCAGTTCGCCCCGGCCGCCAGGGCCTACGTCACCAGCGCCACCCATGCCCACGGCGCCGACCTGGCCCGCCTCGTCCAGCTCGCCGCCCCAGCCGGCCAAGAGCTGGCCCTCGACGTGGCCACCGGCGGCGGCCACACCGCCCTCGCCCTGGCCCCCCGCGTCCGCCACGTGGTCGCCAGCGACCTGACCCTCGCGATGCTCCAGGCCGCCCGCGAGCATCTGGCCGCCAGCGGCGTGTCCAACGTCAGCTACCTGCGCGCCGAGGCCGAGCGCCTGCCCGTCGCCCGCGCCAGCCTCGACCTGATCACCTGCCGCGTCGCGGCCCACCACTTCGCCGATGTGCGCGCCTTCGTCCGCGGCAGCGCCTCCGCCCTGCGCCCCGGCGGCCAGCTGATCGTCTCCGACCATATTGGCCTCGACGACCCTGAGCTCGACCAGTTCATGGATCGCTTCGAGCGCTGGCGCGACCCCAGCCACGTCAGGGCCTATACCTACGCCGAGTGGCGCGCCTTCTGCGAGGAGGCCGGCCTCGTCGTCACCCACACCGAGGACGACCCCCGCGAGCCCTACGAGTTCGCCCCGTGGGCCGCCCGCCTGCGCATGCCCGCCGCCGAGCAGGCCGCCCTCGAGCGCTGGCTGCTCGCCGCCGAGCCCCGCTTCCGCGAGCGCTTCGAGGTGGTCGAGCGCGACGGCCGCCTGGTCTCGCTGCGTGGCACCTTCGGCATCGTCGTCGCCCGCAAGCCCGCCTGAGCGCTCCGCGCCGGCCAGGCAGGGGCGGCCACGCTGGGCCGCCCTTACCGCCGCTGGAGCGAGGTG
>DAOLDO010000447.1:3025-5771 GCA_035327325.1 Chloroflexaceae bacterium
CAGGGGCGGCCACGCTGGGCCGCCCTTACCGCCGCTGGAGCGAGGTGCGGGCGACCTCACGCGGTCGCCCGGCCCCCCAGCCCCAGGATAGTCGCTCCACTACCCCGCCGCGTAGGGCAGCTCGCGCCGCTCGTCGGAGCTGCGCCGCCCCAGCTCGATCAGCTCCATCACCGCGATCGCCTCATCGGGCGGCACGGGGTTCGGCCCCGCCTCGAGGATGGCGTCACGCACCGCGGCATAGTAGGCCGGGTAGTCCCCCGGCAGCGACGGCAGCGCCCGCGTCTCCGCGGCCTCGCCGGCCCACACCGTGAGCGCGCCGGGGCTCGGGTCCTCCCCCCACCCCGCCACGGGCGGTCGCTCGCCCGCCTTCAGCGCGTCCTCCTGCGGGTCGAGCCCGTACTTGACGTAGCTCCCCCTGGTCCCGTGCACCACCAGGCGCGGCCCGACGGCCGGTACCAGCATGCTGGCGTGCAGGATGGCCCGCATCGGGCCGTAGCGCAGCTGCGCGTGGAAGTAGTCGTCGGTCACGGCCCCGTCGCGCTGCGCCGCGACGTCGGCCCAGATCGCCTCGGGGGGGCCGAAGAGCCGCAGGGCCTGGTCGAGCAGGTGAGGCCCCAGGTCGTACCACACGCCGCTCCCCGGCCCCGCCAGCTCGCGCCAGCGCGCCCGCACCGCGGGCCTGTAGCGGTCGAAGTGCGACTCGAAGGCGACCACGTCGCCCAGCTCGCCGCCCGCGATCAGCCGCTGCACCGTCAGGAAGTCGGCGTCCCAGCGCCGGTTGTGGAAGACCGAGAGCAGCCGGCCCGTCGCGGCGGCCTGGTCGCGCAGCGCCCTGGCCTCGCCCAGGGTCACGGTGAAGGGCTTGTCCACGACCACGTGCCTGCCCGCCGCCAGGGCGCGGCCGGCCAGGGGCGCGTGGGTGTCGTTCGGCGTCGCGACCACCACCAGGTCGAGGTCGGGCCGCCCGATCAGGGCCTCGGGCGACGGCTCGACCGGCAGGCCGGGCCAGTCGGCCCGCACCCGCGCCGGGTCGCTGCTCGCCACCGCCGCCAGCCGCAGCCCCGGCACGGCGGCGACCAGCGGCGCGTGAAAGGTCTTGCCCGCGTAGCCGTAGCCGATCAGCCCCACCCGCAGCATCTCGCCCACGGCAACCCTCCCCTCTCGCTACGCGGCGCCCGTGCCTATAGTACGCCGAAGGCCCGCCGGCCGCAAGCCGCTGCAACACTCCCCGTGGGCGCCGCGTCGTATGGCCAGCCTATGCGCGCAAGCGCACCAGGAGGATCCAGGCGATGAAACTCAACACCGACTCGCGGGCCACCGAGCCCGCCCCCGAGCAGCCCTACCCCCCGGCGCCCATGCCCGACGAGCCCTACTACAGGCGCGGCGAGCAGTCCCGCCGCTGGGGCGGCCTGCTCGTGCTGCTCGGCGTGGTGCTGCTCGTCTTCGCCCTCAGCTCGCGCGCCCCCGTCTTCGGGATCGGCTTCGTCGAGCGCACCGCGCCCCTCGACGCCCGCTCCTTCGCCGCCGAGCGCGTCGTCCTCACCGGCGTCGGCGACCAGGTCGAGCTGGTCGGCTGGAGCGGCGACGAGGTCCAGGTCGAGGCGGTCAAGCACGGCTTCGGCTGGAGCCCCGGCGCCGCCACCCAGGCCCTGGAGAGGCTCGACGTGGAGCTCACGCCCCGCGGCGACACCCTGTTCATCGAGGTGCGCCGCCCGATCGGCACGATCATCGGCCGCGCCCCCTACGCCGACCTGCGCATCGCCCTGCCCGAGGGCGCCGCGGTCGAGGCCAGCGTGGTCAGCGGCGATATCGCCGTGGCCGAGGTCAGCGGCGACCTGACCCTCGGCACGGTCTCCGGCGACCTCGAGGCCAGGGCCACCAGCGGCCGCCTCGTCGTCACCACCACCTCGGGCGACCTCGATGTGCGCGACCACAGGGGCCCCATCGCCGCCGAGAGCGTGAGCGGCGACGTGCGCCTCGCGGGCGACCTGGAGGACGCCAGGGTCAAGACCGTCAGCGGCGACGTGCGCCTCGACGGGGCCACCGGCCGCGCCGAGATCACGAGCATCTCGGGCGACCTCACCGTCGCCGGCGCCGGCCTCGCGGCCCTCACCGCCGAGACCACCAGCGGCGAGATCGAGGCCGTCCTCGGCCTGGCCGAGGGGGCCACGGGCCGCATCGGCAGCATCTCGGGCGACGTGCAGGTGCGCCTGCTCGAGCCCGTCAGCCTGCGCCTCGACGTGACCACCACCAGCGGCGACCTGAGCACGAACCTTGCCGGCCTCGACGAGGAGCGCCGCAGCCTCCGCGGGACGGTCGGCGACGGGGGCGCCGCGCTCACGGTCAGCACGACGTCCGGCGACGTCGTGGTGCGCGGGGAGTAGGAGCGAGGGGCTGGCCCCTGATACCCCAGTGACCTTGCGAGAGGGCCGCCGCCGGCCCTCTCGCGCTCTCCCGGCGCAGGGCCTTCGGCCCTTGACCCGTTCAAGCGTCTGCCTCTGCTGTGCCCCTAGCCCGTTGTCATGCCCCGTGGGCGCTGCCGTTCATGTGCCCCTGGCGCGCCGCGGGCCCCGGCCGGCGTGCGTGATCGGCCGCCCGGGGCCGGGTGCCAACTGCCCGGCCATGCCCCGACCCACGCCAACAGGCGCACCGATCCTTAAGGACTGAGGCATGGCAACGGGCCAAAAGGGCTGGCAGGGCTCGCAAATTGGGGGTCGAGGGGGCAGCGCCCCCCGCGCGGGGGAGC
>DAOLDO010000448.1:0-5769 GCA_035327325.1 Chloroflexaceae bacterium
GATCGCCCTCGAGGACGCCCAGTGGCTCGACGCCAGCTCGTGGGCCCTGCTCCAGGCCGTGGCCGAGCGCGTGGGCCGCGCGCTCGTGGCCGTGGCCGTCCGCCCGCCCGACGAGGCGCCGCCCGCGTTCCAGCGCCTGGCCTACCTGCCCGGCAGCACCCGCCTGCAGCTGCGCGGCCTCGACGCCGCGGCCATGCGCGAACTGCTCGCCAGGCGCCTCGGCGTCGGCGCCGTGCCCGCGGCCCTCTGGCAGCTGATCGTCGCCCGCTCCCAGGGCAACCCGTTCGTGGGCGAAGAGCTGCTCGACGCCCTGCGCGAGCGCGGGGCCGTCGTCGTGGCCGAGGGCGTCTGCCACCTCGCCGGCGAGCTCGGCGGGCTCGCCACGGTCGGCGGCCTCCCCGACACGGTCGAGGGGCTGATCACCAGCCGGATCGACCGGCTCACGGCGGCCCAGCAGCTCACCCTCAAGGTGGCCAGCGTGATCGGCCCAAGCTTCACCCTGGGCGCCCTGGCCGCCATCCACCCGGTCGAGCGCGACCACGAGCGCCTGGTCGAGCAGCTCTTCGCCCTGCAGCAGGCCGGCCTGGTGGTGATCGAGGCCTTCGAGCGCGAGCTGACCTATGCCTTCAAGCACGCCGTCGGCTGCGAGGTGGCCTACAACCTGATGAGCTTCGGCCAGCGGCGCCGGCTCCACCGCCTGCTGGCCGAGCGCTACGAGGCGGCGGGGCCGCCGGCAGCCGTGGGTGCCGCCCAGATGGCCCGCCACTGGCGCGAGGCCGGCGAGCCCCGCCGCGCCATGGCCTACCTGGCCCGGGCGGGCGAGGCGGCCCTGCGCGGCGGGGCCTACAGCGAGGCCGCCGCCGCCCTCGCCGAGGCCCTCGCCATCGCCGCCGCCGGCTCGCCCCTCGCCCTGGACGAGGGCGTGGACAGCCTGACCAGGGCTCGCTGGGAGCGGCAGCTGGGCGAGGCGTACCACGGCCTCGGCCGCCTGCTCGAGAGCCGAACCCAGCTCGAGCGGGCGGTCGCCCGCCTCGGCTACCCGGTGCGCGAGGGGGGGGGCCACGAGCTCCTCGCCCTGGCCGCCGAGCTGCTCCGCCAGGCCCGCGCCCTCGTCCTGCCCCCCGGGCCCCAGGCGCAAGACGGCGGCGCCGCCCTGAGCGAGGCCGCCCGCGCCTACGCCCTCCTCGCCCAGCTCGCCTACTACGACGGGCAGCTCCTCGCCTCGACCTTCGCCGCCGTGCGCGGCCTGAACCTCGCCGAGCGGGCGGGGCCCTCGCCCTCCCTCGCCGGGGCCTACGCGGCCGCCCAGATCGCCGCCGGCGCCGTGCCGCCCCTGGCCGACCTCTACAGGCGCAGGGCCCAGGCCATCGCCGCCAGGCTCGACCACCTGCCCACAGACGGCTGGCTCGCCGAGGCCCAGGCCCTGCACGATGTGGCGCACGCCCACTGGCGGCAGGCCCGCGCCGCCCTGGCCGTCGGCCTGTCCGTGGCCGACCACCTGGGCGACCTGCGGCGCCGCGCCGAGTGTGTGGCCACGGCCTGCCTGGTCGAGGCCCACCAGGGCCGCTTCCGGGCCGCCCTCGACGGCTGCGACGAGCTCCAGACGATCGGGCTGCGCTCGGGCGATGTGCAGGTGCAGACCTGGGGCCTGATCGGCGCCGCCGAGAACCTGCTCAGCCTCGGCGAGGGCGGGCGCGCCGAGACGCTGCTCGGCGAGGCCGAGGCCCTGCTGGCCCAGAACTTCGGCGGCGCCAGGGCCGAGGAGGTGTGGGCCTACGCCCTGCTCGGCCGCGCCGCCCTGCGCCGGCGCGCCACAGATGTGGCCCGCGCCCTCGCCAACGCCGCCGCCGGCCTCCTCGGCCGCGTGCCCCCCGCGGCGATCTACGCCCTCGGCGGCTACGCGGCCGTCGCCGAGACCTACCTTGGCCTGTGGGAGGCCCTGCCCGCCGATGAACGGGCCGCCCGGCGGGCCATGGGCGAGGTGGCGCGGCGGGCCTGCCAGTCCCTCGGTCGCTTCGCCCTGGTCTTCCCCGTGGCCCGCCCCGCCGCCCTCACCTGGCGCGGGCTCCACGCCTGGCACAGCGGGCATCAGGGCCTGGCCCTGCGCCGCTGGGCCGCCGCCGCCGCCCTCGCCCGGCGCCAGGGCATGCCCTACGAGGAGGCCAGGGCCCGCTTTCAGCGCGGCCGCCACACCCCCGGCCCCGAGGGCGCTCGCCTGCTCGAGGAGGCCGCCGCCGGCTTCCAGCGCCTCGGCTGTGCCTACGACCTCGCCGAGGCGCGGCGGGCCCTCGCGCACAGCTGAGCCGCGCCGCCGCTCTTCGTGGTGTTGCCCTCAGGCTGTGGCACGCACGGCATTCGTGGCATCCGGGCCCCATTCGCGGTTAGACACGGTTCATTCCTGCTTTACCGTCTGGCGCCGCCGCAGACCTCACCCCCCAGCCCCCTCTCCGACGCGGCGAGGCGGGGGGGAGGTCCGCGGCGACCATCAAGCGGCATACGCCCTTCTGAACCTTGCCTTACCAGCGGTCAATCTCGTCCACCGCCGCCGAGGCCGCGTCGAGCAGCGGCGCCCCGCCGAGGGCGGCCAGCGCGGGCGCGGCCAGCTCGAGGGCGCGGAAGGCTTCCTCGCGCCCCACGGCCGCGGCCCGCAGGGCCGCGCCCAGGACCACGCGGGCCAGGTCGGGCTGCGCGGCGGCGAGGGCCCGGGCCAGGGCGGCGCCGGCGCGGGCCCGGTCCCCCGGGCGCCTGATCCTCGCCACGACGATCGCGGCCTCCTCGGTACGCCCCTGCTCGGCCAGGGCGGCCCCCACGGCCGCCAGGTAGCGCCCGCGGGCCTCGGCGCCGGCCACGGCGGCGGGGTCACCCGCCACCCCCAGGGCCTGCTCAACGGCGCCGGCGGCGACCAGGCGCGGCGCAACCAGCGTCAGGGCCCGCGCTCGCTCCGCGGGCAGTTCGACCGCCAGGGCCAGGGCCAGGGCCGCCACCGGCTCGTCGCCGCGCGCCCGCTCGATCGCCAGGTCTGCCGCGGCCCGTGCCCGCTGGTCGGCCGAGCCAATGCGCTCGGTCAGCGCGGCCGCCTCGTCCCAGCGGCCCGCCGCAGCCAGCAGCCGGGCGAACTGGTCGTAGGCCCAGGCCCGCTCGTCCTCGTCGGCCACCTGGGCCAGCAGGTCGCGCCCGCCCTCGTGGTCGCCGCTCTGGGCCAGCGCCACGGCCGTGCGCGCCAGGGCCCGGTCGCGCTCCTCGCCGGCCGGCAGGGTGGCCACCAGCTCGAGGCCGCGGTCGGCGCGCCCGATCGCCGCCAGGGCCGCGGCCAGGTCGGCCACCAGGGGCGCCCGGTCGTCCCCCGTCACCTTGGCGATGTCGCCCGTGGCCCGCTCGAGGGCCAGGGTGGCCACCAGGCCCTCGAGGCTGAGGCGCAGGTCAATCAAGGCGGCCACGCGCACCTCGACCCCCGCGATCTGCTCGGCGGCCGCCAGGGCCGCACCGTCGTTGCCTGCGGCCGCCAGGGCCCGCGCCAGGCGGGCCATGCCCCGGTCGCGCTGCCCCTGGTTGGGCAGGGCCTCGATCCGGCGCAGGGCCGCCGCCTCGTCGCGCGCCGCGTCGTCGCAGGCCAGCTCGATCTGCGCCCACGCCGCCACCGTCTCCAGCTCGATCTCCTCGAGCAGCATGGCCCCGCGCGGATCGCCGACCCGCGCCAGCTCGACGCCCACCTCGGCCCGCGCCCAGGCCCCCATGCTCTCGTGCATAATCGCCCGGGCGAGGCGCTGGGCCCGCGCCCGCTCCTCCGCGCCGAGCAGCTGGCGCACCGCCTGGGTCTCGACCATGGCCCGCCGCTCGAGGTGCTCGATCCGCTCGGCGATGGTCAGGGCGGCCTCGACGGCCCCCAGCTCAAGGGCGGCCCCGGCCAGGGCCGCGTGCAGCGCCTCGCGCGTGTCGCGCCAGGCCCGCGAGACCGGGCCGGCCTCCAGGTCGAGGGCCCGCGAGAGCAGTCGCATCGCCGACGAGCGCATGCGTGTGCCGTAGCAGACCTCGCCGAGGCGCCTAAGGATCACGGCCTTGTCGGCCCCGTCGGGCAGCCGCTCGACGATGTCGAGCACCCGCTTGAGCGAGGGCTCGCGCCCGCCTCGCTCGAGCCCGGCGCTCAGGGCCTCGGCCGCGGCGTCCGGCGTGAGGGCGCGGGCCCGCGTCGCCAGCACCCCGGCGAAGGCGGCGGCCTGCACCAGGCGCAGCTCGGGGCCGTCGGCGGCGGCGGCCCGCAACTCCCAGCGAGCGTCCTCGAGGGCCGTCAGCAGCCCGCCCTGCCGCTCGTGGGCCCGCACCCACTCCCGGCTCACGACCTGGGGCAGGGCGGTGTCGCGCCGGCCGCGGGGCGCGAGGGCGGCGTGGCGGGCCAGCTGCCGGTGCAGGTAGCGTTCCTCCGCGTCGGGGACCCCGAGCTGCCACTGGCGCCGCGCCGCCCGACCCGCCTCGACCCGGGCGACGGCGAGGGCCGCCAGGGCGTCGTGGGCCGCCGCGAGGGCCTGGGGGTCGAGGCGCGCGATCAGGGCCGCGGGCGCGCCGTGGCTGAAGGCGCACAGTGGCACGGGCCCGGGCGGGGGCGCCGGGCGCTCGTCGAAGGCCGCCGGCAGCTCGGCTGCGGGCTCGGCCTGCGGCGCCGCCCGCGTGGTCAGCGCCACCAGGCCAAGCTGCTCCCAGCGGCCGAGGGCCCGCCCCGGGCTCGCGTCGATCAGGCGCGCCGCCAGCGTGACGGGCAGTGGCTCGCCCGCGGCCGCGAGCAGCGCCGCGAGCCGCCGCTCCAGGTAGCTCAGCGCCGCCCACCACGCCCCGAGCAGGGCGTCGAGCCCCTGCGGCAGCGAGCCCGCGGCGACCAGCCCGGCGCGCAGCATGCTCAGGGCCAGGCGCAGGTAGAGGAAGCTGCCCCCGGCGCCTGCGCAGATCGGCGCGAACCACGGGTGGCCGGGGGCGCAGCCGAGGGCGGCGAGGGCCGCGCCCAGGGCCGCGTCGAGGTCGGGGTCGTCGTCCGGCAGCCGCAGCCGCACCCGCGGCCTGTACGGCACCAGGGCGCCCGGCGCGCAGCCGAAGAGCATGGTCGCCCCGGGCGGCCGCTCGGCGGGCAGCGGCGCGGGGCCTGGCCTGGCGGGCTGCCCGGGGGCGTAGAGGTCGTCTATGGCGAAGGCGACCGGCCCGGCCGCGCCGCGCCCGGCGAGCGCCTCGGCCAGCAGCCGCTCGAGGGCCGCCGGGTCGGTCGCGGCCGTGGGGTCGAGCAGGGGGACGCCGGGGCGTTGCAGGGCGACGAGCTGGGCGTAGAGGGCCAGGGCCCCCTCGGCGCCCGCCGCGGGAGCCAGCCAGACGGGCAGGGGGCGGCGCGCGGCGAGGGCGGCGATCAGGGTGGTGACGCCGCTGCCCGGCGGCCCCTCGAGCACGACCAGCCCCCCCGCGGGGTCGCCCAGGGCCTCCTCGAGGGCGGCGAGCAGGCGGGGCCGGCCCTGGTACTGGGCGAGGGCCGCGGCGAGGGGGACCGCCTGGGCCCGCAGGCTCGCCGCGATAACCGCCCGCAGGGCGGCGAAGGGCGCGAGGGCGGCGAAGGCCCGCGGGGTCTGCTGGGCGAAGTTCTGCATGCCCCCATGGTAAAAGATAACCCCCCTCTCCCGCAAGCGGGAGAAGGGGGCAGGGGTGCGAGGGCCCGGGCGCCCTACTTGACGACGGCCGTCGCGCCGGCCTCGGCCAGCTTCGCCTTCCCCGCCTCGGCCTCCTCCTTCGAGATGGCCT
>DAOLDO010000449.1:0-5768 GCA_035327325.1 Chloroflexaceae bacterium
GAGCCACTGGCGGGGCCGCACTGGCGCCCCCCAGACCGTCTGCCCCAGCTTGCGCGGGTCCACGTCCACCCAGGCGGCCGGGGGAAAGCCCTGGTCGATCAGGCGGCGGGCGCGCAGGCGGGTGGGGCGCCCGCCGCCCCAGTAGACCAGCTCGCGCCCCGTGCGCAGCCGCGGGTCGCGGGCGAGGAAGGCGGCCCGCAGCCCGTCGAAAGCCTCGCGGGCGTAGCGCGGGTCGGTGCGCGAGGCGCGGGCCGGCCCCTCGCGCCAGGCGAGCAGCACGCGCGGCAGCTTGGCCATGGGCATGCCGGCCTCGTGCAGGCGCAGCCAGAGCTCGTAGTCCTCGGGGAAGGGCCCGTCGGCGTAGCCCCCGAGGGCGGCCACGGCGGCCCGGCGCAGCATCACCGAGGGGTGGGCGAAGGGCGACTCGACGTAGATGTTGGCGGAGACCTGCGCGGGCGTCAGCACGCGGTTCTGCCAGCGCGCGTACTCGGCGTAGCCGCCCCGCACCAGCGCCCGCGGGAAAAGGGCCACCCGGCTGGCGACGAGGGCGAGCTCGGGGTGGGCCTCCATGTGGGCGCGCTGGAGGCCGAGGCGGTCGGGATGCATGAGGTCGTCCGCGTCCATGCGGGCCACCAGGGGCGCGCGGGCCTCGGCCAGGCCCAGGTTGAGGGCGGCCACCAGGCCGACCCGGCCGGGGCGCAGCACGCGCACGCGGGGGTCGGCCCGGGCGGCGGACTCGAGCAGGGCGGGCGACCCGTCGGCCGAGCCGTCGTCCACGGCCAGCAGTTCGAAGTCGCCCATGCGCTGGCGCAGCGCCGAGGCCAGGCAGGCGGCCAGGGTCGCGGCGGCGTCGCGCACGGGCATGATCACCGAGATGGCGGGGCGGGCGTAGCGCATGGCCTAATTCTGCTACAATATCGCCCGGACGTGTAGGCAGAGTTAAGAGAGGAGTAACGACGATGTTACCTGAGTTCCGCAACGAGCCCTTCGGCGACTTCTCGAGCTCCGAGCGCCGCGCCGCCATGCAGCGGGCCCTGCGCACGGTGGCGGGCCAGTTCGGCGCCAGCTACCCCCTGATCATCAACGGCGAGCGCATCGAGACCGAGGAGCGCATCGCCTCGCTCAACCCGGCCGACCCGAAGAAGGTGGTCGGCTACGTGGCCAAGGCCAGCGCCGAGCAGGCCGCCCAGGCCGTCGAGATGGCCAACGCCTGCTTCCAGGAGTGGCGCCGCGTGCCCGTCGAGGCCAGGGCCAGGGTGCTGCTGCGGGCCGCGTCGGTCATGCGCCGCCGCAAGGAGGAGCTGGCGGCCTGGATGGTCTACGAGGTCAGCAAGACCTGGGCTGAGGCCGACGGCGACGTGGCCGAGGCGATCGACTTCTGCGAGTACTACGCCCGCCAGGCCCTCATGCTGCAGGGCGAGCAGCACCCGCTGGTGCCCTGGCCGGGCGAGCAGAACACGCTGCGCTACATCCCCCTGGGCGCCGGCGTGGCCATCCCCCCGTGGAACTTCCCCCTGGCGATCATGGTCGGCCTGGTGGTGGCGCCCGTGGTGGCCGGCAACACCATGGTGCTCAAGCCGGCCAGCGCCTCGCCCGTGATCGCGGCGAAGTTCATGGAGGTGCTGGAGGAGGCCGGCCTGCCCCCCGGCGTGGTCAACTTCGTGCCCGGGGCCGGCTCGGCCGTCGGCGATGTGATCGTTGACCACCCCCAGACGCGCTTCATCGCCTTCACCGGCTCGAAGGAGGTGGGCCTGCGCATCAGCGAGCGGGCCAGCGTGCGCCAGCCCGGCCAGCTCTGGCTCAAGCGCACCGTGCTCGAGATGGGCGGCAAGGACGCGATCGTGGTGGACGAGACGGCCGACCTCGAGGCCGCCGCGGCCGGGATCGTGGCCTCGGCCTTCGGCTTCCAGGGCCAGAAGTGCAGCGCCTGCTCGCGCGCGATCATCGTCGGCGACGTCTACGACACCATGGTCGAGCGCATCGCCGAGCGCACCAGGGCCCTCAAGCTCGGCAACCCCGCCGAGCCCGACACCAGCCTCGGCGCCGTGGTTGACAAGGGCGCCTTCGACAAGATCAGCAGCTACATCGCCATCGGCCAGGACGAGGGCCGCCTGGTGGCCGGCGGCGAGGTGGTTGACCACGAGCTGGTGAAGGACGGCGGCTACTTCATCAACCCGACGGTCTTCGCCGACGTGGCGCCCGACGCGCGCCTGGCCCAGGAGGAGATCTTCGGCCCGGTGCTGGCGGTGATCCGGGCCGACGACTTCGACCACGCCATGCAGATCGCCAACAACACCGAGTACGGCCTCACCGGCGCCCTCTACTCGGGCGACATCGGCCGCATCGAGCGGGCCTACGACGAGTTCCACGTCGGCAACCTGTACATCAACCGCAAGTGCACGGGCGCCCTCGTGGGCGTGCAGCCCTTCGGCGGCTTCAACATGTCGGGCACCGACAGCAAGACGGGCGGGCCCGACTACGTGGCCCTGTTCACGCAGGGGAAGGTGGTCAGCGAGAAGCTGTAGGGCTGCCGCCCGGCTTTCAGGGGGCGCCCTGCTGTCTCTGCTAGGGGCTCACGCCCCTGCCAACCCTATTTCTGCGGGGGGCCACGCCGGCCCCCCGCGCCCCCCGCGCGAGGGCTTCGCCCTTCGAGCCCTCCAGCAGCTCGGCCCTGCCGTGCCACCGGCCCTGCTGCCATGCCCCGTGGGCGCTGCCGTTCAGGTCGCGCCGGCACGCGTGGGCGCCCCGGCCGGCGTGGTCGGCCCGGCCGAAGCTTCACCCGCCCCTGCCCGCCAGCATCCCGCCCGGCATGCAGGCCCGGGGCGCCGGGGCGTGTGCCGATCCTTGATGTACGGGCGCCCCAGCGTGGGCGCCCACGTCGGGACGCCCCAACTGCGAACAGCAGGCCCGGGGCGCCCCCTCACAAAAAAGGGGGGCGCCGCGACCGCATGCCCCTACACCAGCCCCGCGTCCCGCGCCAGCAGCGCCGCCTGGGCCCGGTCGGCGATCTGCAGCTTGCCCAGAATGTTCGAGACGTGGTTCTGCACCGTCTTCAGACTGAGCACCAGCCGCTCGGCGATCTCGACGTTGGTGAGGCCGCGGGCCACCATGGCCAGGATCTCGCGCTCGCGCTCGGTCAGCTCGGGGAAGGCCGTCGGCGCCGGCGCCGGCCTGGCCGTGGCGAAGAAGCCGAGCAGCCGCTGGGCGATCCCGGGGCCGAACACGGCGCCCCCGCCGCTCACCGCGCTGATCGCGTGCAGCAGCTCACCCTGGCTGGCGCCCTTCAGGATGTAGCCCCGCGCCCCCGCCCGCATCGCGGCGAAGACCGTGTCGTCGTCCTCGAACATGGTCACGATCAGCACCGCGATGCGCGGGTTGGCGGCCACGATCGCCCGCGTCGCCTCGATGCCGTTCACGCCGGGCATCTTCACGTCCATCAGGATCACGTCGGGCGCCAGCTCGCGGGCCCTGGCCACGGCCTCGTCGCCGCTGCCGGCCTCGCCCACCACCTCGGTCGCGGCCAGCGAGTCGAGCAGGCCGTGGACGCCGTCGCGGAAGAGGGGGTGGTCGTCGGCGATCAGGACGCGGATCTTGCTCATAAGTACCCCAGGCTAACGCGGAGGACGGTGCCGCCCCCCTGGGCGGCGTGCACGCTCAGGCTCCCGCCCAGCTCGGCGGCCCGCTCGCGCATCGAGCTCAGGCCCACCCCGGCCGCCTCGTCCTCGCCGATGCCGCGCCCGTTGTCGCGCACCTCGAGGGTCAGGCGGCCGGCCGCCTCGTCCAGCCGCAGGGCCAGGCTGCACGCCGTGGCGCCGGCGTGGCGCACCACGTTGGTCACCGCCTCCTGGGCGATCCGATAAACGGCCACCTCGACGGCGGCGGGCAGGGGCGGCAGGCGCTCGGGCAGCTCGATCGCGATCTGCGGGCCGGCGCCCTGCGGGTAGCGGGCCACCCACTCGGCCAGGGCCGAGCGCAGGCCCAGCTCGTCGAGGGCCGGCGGGCGCAGGGCGTAGACCACCCGCCTGATGTCGCCGATCGCGCTCTGGGTGCGCCGGATCAGGTCGTCGAACAGCTCCTCGGCCTGGGGGTCGTGGGCCAGCCGGTTGCGGGCCGTCTCCAGCTTGAGGGCCAGGGCGGCCAGCTGGGGGCCCAGGCCATCGTGGAGGTCGTTGCGCAGCCGGCGCCGCTCCTCCTCGCGGGCCAGCACCAGGCGCTCGCGCGACTCCTGCAGCTCCTCGGTCACGCGGGCGGCGTAGACGGCCGCGCCGGCCTGGCGGGCCAGATCCTCGAGCATGCGTCGCTCCTCGGGGGTGAAGGGCTCGTCGGGGGCGCGGGCCGAGACGATCAGGTGGCCGATCACGGCGCCGCCATGGGCCAGGGGCAGGGCCGTCGTCGGCGCCACGGGCGCGCCCGCCGAGGCCGCCGCCGCCTCGCCGTCGGGCTGGTCCAGCACGACGGCGGCGTAGGGCAGCTTCAGCTCGCGGGTCAGGGTCGTGACGATCGTCGGCAGCACCGCGTCGGCCGCCACCGCCCCCTCGAGCCGCTGCCCGAGGGCCGCGATCAGCGCCCGCGGCTCGTCGCGCCGCCCGTAGATCAGGCGGTTGACCTGGCGCTGCAGCGCGACGCGCAGCGGGTGGAAGGCCACGGCCACCACGCCCGTGGCCACCACGGCCACCATGAAGTTGCGGCTCGTGCCCGACAGCGCGCTCAGATAGCCCACCACCAGGGCGTAGAGGGCGGCCACGGCGGCGGTCAGCACGCTGTAGAGCAGGGTGCGGCTGATCAGCGTGTCGATCGCGTAGAGCCTGTAGCGCAGCACGGCCACGCCCGCCGCCACGGGGATGGCCGCGAAGGCCAGCCCGATCAGCGCCTCCAGGGCCGGCACCTCGTACCACTCCTCGCGCAGGCCCGACAGCACCGACGAGACCAGCACCAGGGCAACCCAGGCCAGCACGGCGAAGGCCAGCCACTTCATCTGCTGGCGCTCAGCCCCGCGCGAGCCGCGCAGCCGGGCCACCAGGGCCGCGACGGCGGCGACGATGCTCCCCAGCAGCGCCACCAGCCACACGCCGTCGAGGGCGGGCAGCAGCGGGCGCAGGGCCTCGACCCCAAACGGGTTCTCCGCCCCCGGCAGCTGGCTCAGCTCGCCCGGCCGCGCCGCGGCCAGCAGCGCGGAGAGGGCCAGGGTCACGATCGAGTACCAGGCCACGGGGCGCCAGCGCGGGCCGGGCAGGCGCCCGGTCGGGTAGTAGAGCGGCAGGATGCCCAGGATCAGGCCGACGCCGGGGAGGGTCAGGAAGCTCGTCGCCCACGCCGCCATGGCCACCAGGGGCTCGTCGCCGCGGCCCGCGGCCATGCCGGCCAGGGCGTACTGGTAGGCAACTGCGAACAGGGCGTACGAGACCGAGCTGCCGAGGAAGAGCCAGCCGACCGGGTTGCGCGGCCGCCGCGCCGCCACCAGCCCGCCCACCAGGGCGCTCGCCACCAGGGCCGCCAGGTAGAGCTGCCGCCACACGGGGGCGGCGTTGGCAGTGCCGATGGCCAGCCCCACGATCACGAGCGTCAGGCTCACGCAGCACAGCCCCCAGGCCAGCCAGGCCAGGGGCCGCGCGCCGCGCGATACGGGGGCCGCGCTGTAGGTCCGTTCGATCACCTGGCGCTCCCTTGGATCGTCTTCGTCCGCACGAGCGTATTCTAACAGGTCGGTGCCTTCAGGTGTGAGGTGTGAGGTGTGAGGTGTGAGGTGTGAGGTGTGAGGTGTGAGGTGT
>DAOLDO010000450.1:0-5767 GCA_035327325.1 Chloroflexaceae bacterium
CAGCTTGTCGAGGATCTCCACGGCGTGCAGGTACTTGCCCTGATCGTAGAGCTCGCGACCCTTGGCGATGATCTTCTCGGCGCCGCCCATCATCTCCGCGTAGAGGGGTGCAGAGTCCTCGGGCGAGAGCGGAATGAGCGTCGCGGGGTTCAGATCCCAGTAGCCGAGGTAGCGCTGCATCACCGCCCGGCTGTTGTGCTCGTAGGAGCCGTGATACCCGCGGGTGTACCACTTCTTCTGCAAGCTCTTGGGCGGCTCGTAGACGTTGTGGATCTGGTTGATCGTCACCCCGCAGTTGGCGTGGTGCAGCACCTGGTTGTTGAGGTGCGCGTACATGTCGCGCTGATCGCGCATCACTTCCAGGATGCGATCTTTGCCCCAGCGGGGCCAGTTGTGCGAGGCGAACATGATCTCGGCGTGATCCGCGAAGCGGTAGATCGCCTCGTTGATATACTTCGACCAGATCGAGGTGTCGCGCACCTGCGCCCCGCGCAGCGTCAGCACGTTGTGCAGGCTGCCGACCATGTTCTCGGCGGCCCAGAAGGTCTTGAAGTCGGGGAACCATGTGTTCATCTCGGCGGGGGCTTCGGTGCCCGGCGTGTTCTGGAACACCATGCGGACGCCGTCGATCACCAGCTCTTCGATCGGCTGGACGATCGAGCGCGTCGGCGGCAGAATGCCGACATCGCCGCTGGCCACGGCCTTGCCGATCGCCATATCGACGTGGCCGCACGGGTGGCACGGCACGAGGTCGGCGTAGGTGTAGGACTTGCGGCGCGTCATGACGTTTCCGGCGAACAGATTCTCCGAGATGGCCGCCTGCACGAAGCCCTCCGGGGCAATAATCTCGATCTTGCCCGCCGCCATGGCCTCATCGTCCACCACACCGCGGATGCCGCCGAAGTGATCGCCGTGGGAGTGGGAGATGATCACGGCCACCACCGGCCGCTCGCCCAGCACCTCGTTCACGAACTTCAGCGCGGCCCGTGCGGTCTCCTTCACCGTCAGCGGGTCGATGATGATCCAGCCGGTCTTGCCCTTGATAAAGGAGATGTTCGCGAGGTCGAAGCCGCGGACCTGATAGATGCCCGCCGTCACTTCGTACAGGCCGTACTCCATGTTGAGCAGAGCCTGGCGCTGCAGCGACGGATGGATGCTGTCGTAGTCCCGCCCCCGCAGCAGGAAGTCCCAGTTGTCCATGTTCCACGCCACCCCGCCCTTGTCGTTCATGATCTCGCGGTAGGACGGGGCGGCGATAAAGCCACGCTTCGACTCCTCGAAGTCCTGGGTATCCGTGAACGGGAGCAGCTTGCGCGCTTGTTCCTGGGCCTCGATCGTGAACTTCGAGGGCAGCTTGCCCTTGGGGTGAAAATGCGCCTCGCTCATGGCTGGCTCCTTCGCGGCAGTGTGCGCCGCGGGTTGATACTGGTTCCTTGTCCAGCCGTACGTGTCAGCGCATTGCGGCCTGCTTGCGCGCGAACTGCGAGCCCGGCTTGGCCGGCAGCACGGCGCCGACCAGCCAGAGGAACGGGAAGAAGATGCCGACCCAGCCGAGCAGCTTATAGCCCTTCTGGAAGGTCAGGCTACAGACGGTGAAAATGCAGGTGATATAGATGGCGAACAGCGTGACCGACAGAACCCAGAGCATGATGTCCGTGAAGCTCACCGGGACCTCCTACCGCATGCGGCGCTAAGATACGGAACGTTGCGCGTCAGCCTGCCCGCCCGAGCGGCGGAGCCTTCCAGCTGCCGTCCAGGGCCGCAGCCTGCGGCCAGTACAGGCGCATCATCATTGAGAATGGGCCCTCCGGCGCAGGGAGCCAGTTGGCTTCGTTGTCCTTGCCAGGAGATTCATGCTGGATCAGCAGCGTGAGGCCGCCGTCCGCGTCCCGCTTGAACTGCGCCAGCATCGTGGAGTTGAGCAGGTAGCGATTGATGGGGTTGGCCACCAGCAGCTTCGAGGGCTCCCCATACATCGTCAGCGACCAGAACGAGTTGGCCGGCGGCAGCTGGCCCGGCCCAAAGCGCAGCGCGTAGCGATGCGCGCCGTTCAGCTGCTGGCCGTCCGCATCGACGTAGTAGGGGAGATAGATCGCTTCGGCCTGCGTGTTGCCGTAGATGCCGAGCGCAGCGCCCAGCATCCTGTAGAGGTAGTTGTTCTTCAGGATCTCGCGCGTGCCGAAGACGTCGCCTGAGCCGAGCTTGCCCTCGTTGGCAAGCTGCACCCCCCCGGCGAAGTCGGCCCACGCGTCGGCCATGCCCTGCTCGAACGCCTGCCTCGTCTCCGGCGCGAGCGTGCCGGCATCGAACGGCAGACCCGCCCCGACGCCGATCGTAGCGAGGCGCGCCATGAGCTCTGCCTCGGAGGGATGGGTTGGGCAGAATTGCAGTGCGAAGTTCAGCAGGCGGAAGAACTCCAGCGAGGTCTTCTGTGCCTCGGGTGTGAGCGGCGCGGGGAAGGCGATCGATGGCGCGGCCGCGGGGGCAGGCTGGCCCAGAAAGGCCGAGAGCGGCCGCACCGCATACTGGGCCTGGATCGCTTTGACGTTGTCGAGATCGTCGACATTGAAGAGCTGCGTGCGGAACAGGGCGATGGCGAGCTCAGTCTCGCAGCGGATCACCCTGGTGATACCGTCGGGCGTCTGGCCCTGCCAGCCAGGGCCGGCGATCAGGAAGTGGCCGCCGCCATTGCCCGTCGTGCGGCTGCCGATGTAGTCGAAGTTGTGCGTGTAGAGATCGATCAGCTGGACGCTGAAATACCGCTCGGGCGCGATCGGCGGCACCGTGATCACTAGCGGCTCCGCCCGCAGATCGAGGCCGCACCAGGAGTAGGGCGTGTCAGAGTTGGCCGTCTGCAGGGCTGTATCTTCGTGGGTGTAGACGCGCGGGATATGGACGAGCCGGTTGTACGGCGCCTTAAAATCGTGGCTGGCGCTATCTACGAAGTAAGAGTGCTGGATACGCAGATTGTCCACGATGGCGAAGCCGTAGATAGTGGCTACCTTCGCGATGGCACGTGCATCTCCCGCGGTGGCCGCCATCGTTGTGCCGGCGCCCCCATCCTCGCTTGGTCGTGTCATAGCTGTCGTTCCTCTGCGCTGAGAATGTGCCTCACGCCCTACCACTCCCGGCTGAGCTCGGCGATGGCGGCGTCGGCGATCGTGGCGGCGTCGGCGACGGTGTCCCTGGTGATCAGCTCGGCGTCGACCAGCACGCCGATCGCCTCAGGCGCATCGGCATCGCTGAGCAGGCCGGCAACCACCAGGGCCCGCACGGCCTCGGCGGCGATGGCGCCGCGAAAGGCCTCGAGGCTGGCCACGGTGCCGGCGGCCTGGGCGAGCGCCGCCCGCTGGATCTCTTCTGCGGCGGCCAGGGTGGTGAGCGTATCGAGCACGGCCGCGCCCCTGATAGCCGCGGCCCGCTCGATCGCCACCTCGGCCTCGACGACTGCGCTCAGCTCGCGGCCGACGGCCAGCAGCGCGTCGCGGGTGAGGAAGCCCTGGGCGACCACGCGGCCCCCGGCCGCGACAATCGCCGCCCCGAGGCCGAGCGCCCAGGCGTGCTCCACCAGCACCAGCGCGGCGGCCGTCCCCGGCGCGAGCTCCGTGACGGCGGCCCGCACCATGGCGAGGTCGAGCCCGGCGCCCTGGGCCGATGCGAGCATGGCCTCCTGGGTCGGGGCCTGCGCGGGGTACGCCTCGGTGGTCGCCACCAGCCCGAGCAGCGGGTCGATCAGGGCGCCGAAGGTGCTCACGCTCCCGTCGGGCAGGTCCCGCTCCTGGAGCGCGTGGACGGTGCCGTCGGCCTCCTTCGTTACGAAGCGCAGGTCGAGGACGCGGATCAGGCCGTGGCCGCGCAGCTCGTCGAGTTCGCGCAGGATCTGCCCCTCGAAGCGGTCGACGCGGTCGAACGCGAATGTCAGCACCTGGATTGGCCCGCTCTGCATAGGAACGCTCCTCGTTGTGCTGCGGGGGCAGAGAGAGCGAGGCCCTCCCTGATGCCCATACGCCTAGCGCCCGCCGTGGGCCATCATATCAATCACGATTGCCACGGCCAGAATCAGCCCGTCGTTCTGGCCCGGCTCGACCGCCACACCGTACTGGTCGCGCAGGCGGAACCACTTCTTGGAGACCTCGGCGATCTTGCGGTCGCCGTCGCCGATGGTGTACTCGTGGTGAAGGATGTTGCCCTGCACCTCGAGGTCCGGCCCGTCCCCGACCTTGACCGTCCAGCGGTCGCGCACCGGCGTGATCAGGGCCTTGCGCACCGTCGCCAGCGTCCCGCCGTCCGGCCCCTCGATCTCCATCGTGTCGCGCACGCGCAGCATGCGCTCCTGCACGCGGCACTGGGGCTGGCCCTGGGCGTCCTCTATGAGCAGCGTCTTGCGGATGCGTAGAGCCTTGCCGTCGACCTTGTACGCCCGCCGGCCGTCGCCGTCCTCGATCCAGAAGTCGTCGCCGATGGCGACCATGCGCTGGCGCACCTTGTAGCGCACGGGGGTTCCGCGGCGCCCGAAGGTGTCACGCTCCTGCTGGCGCTCCTCGCGCCGCGCCTGCTGTCGTCCACGCATCATGGTTCATCCCTTTCTTCGGTTTCAGCTGTAAAGCGACGGGATGAGCAGCCGGGGCGGCTGGCTCTTGCTGACAAAGGCATCGGCCCCCGCCGCACGGGCCAGGGGCTCGTCATCGGGCCGGGCGCTCAGCACGACGACGCGCGGGGGCGAGGGAGCCCGGCGGGCGGCGAGCAGCACCTGCTCGGCCAGATGGTTGGGCAGCCCCCAGTCGAGCAGCACCACGTCGGGCTGGAGCGCCAGCAGCCGCACGATCAGATCGGCACGGGAGCCGAAGGCTCCCGCCAGCTGCATGCCAGGCTGCGCCTCGATGAGAAAGCAGAGGGCCGCGCGAACGTGGTTCTGGCCCTCGACCACGGCGACACGCATTGACGCCTCCCATGCCAGCTCCGAGACCGCCGGTGGGCGAGGAGTGAGATGACCCAATCCTGTGCTATCTGGTTGTACAGGATGCTCGCCCGTAGCGCACGAGCCCCGTGAGCGGTTTGCCGCTGACCCCCGTGGACAGCCGGCGCGTGGCAGGTGAGGATGACGTGCCGGCTATCCAAAGGGACGGCGCGCCCCCCGCCGTCTGACCTATACTCAGGGCATGGACGGCTCAGCAGGTGCTCTTTTACGTGATCGCGTGCGCCTCCGACGCTGCGTGACGGTCGTCGCCCTGGCGCTGATGCTGCTCGCCCCCGCTCGCGTCGTCGTCGCCGGTGAGCCGGCGCGCCCCGCTGCGGCTACCGGGCAGCTGCACGCGCGCATGCTGAGCATCGCCGAGGGGCTTCCCCATCCCGCTGTGTACACCATCGCGCGCGACCCCTTCGGCTTCCTCTGGTTCGGCACCCTCGAGGGTCTGGCGCGCTACGACGGCCATCGCTTCGTCGTCTACCGCCCCGACCCGACCACCCCGAACGCGCCGGCCAGCGGCCAGATCAATACGCTCTACAGCGACCGCGCGGGCGCCCTCTGGATCGGCACCTTCGCCAGCGGGCTCAACCGCTACGACCCGCGCAGCGAGCAGTTCACCCTCTTCCGCCACGATCCCGCCGACCCGACCAGCCTGAGCAGCGACGCCGTGCGGGCGATCTACGAGGACGACGCGGGGGCGCTCTGGGTCGGCACCCTGGGCGGCGGGCTCAACCGGCTCGACCGAGACACGGGGCGCTTCACCCACTACCGCCACAACCCCGCCGACCCGTACAGTCTGAG
>DAOLDO010000451.1:0-5758 GCA_035327325.1 Chloroflexaceae bacterium
GCTCTCACGGCTCGACGTGGCCAGCGGCCGCTTCACCGATTTCGACAGCCTGGTCGTACGAGGCGGCGGGCTGGCGACCGAGAACATCGCGAGCCTCCTGCCGAGCGACGACGGGCTGCTCTGGGTCGGGACGGAGGACCGCGGCGTCGCTCTGGTCGACCTCGAGCCAGGGCCCTTCACCATCTACACGGCGAGCCCCGACCCGCAGGCCAGCCCTGACGCCCTCTGGCCGGGGGCCGTCCGGGCCGCCGTCGAAGCTAGCGACGGCGCGATCTGGCTCGGCGTGGCCGACTCGGGCCTGGCCCGCTTCGACCGCACGCGGGGCGTGGTGAGTCACTACCGTCACGATCCAGGCGACCCCCACAGCCCCGCCGGCAACCGGCCCCAGGCCCTGCTGCTCGACCGGGGTGGGACGCTGTGGGTCGGCTACAACATCGGCCTCGACCGCTTCGACCGCGCGACGGGCCAGTTCGTCCACTACCCCGTAGACCCCGCCGACCCGCGGGCTCTCAGCCACGGCGACATCTACGACCTGTACGAGAGCCGCGACGGCGCGATCTGGATCGGCACCAGGGGCGGCGGTCTGAACCGCCTCGACCCGGCCACCGGCCGCTTCACCCGCTACCGCCACGACCCGGGCGACCCGGCCAGCATCAGCTCGGACAACGTCGGCGCGATCGTCGAGGACCAGGCGGGCGACCTCTGGCTCGGCCACGAGGGCGCGGGGGTGAGCCGCCTTGAGCGGGCGACAGGGCGCTTCACCAACTACGCCCACGACCCGAGCGACCCGAACACGCCGGGGTCGAACACCGTGCTGGCGCTCTACGCCGACCCGGCGGGCATGCTCTGGGCCGCCACCTGGAACGGGGGGCTCAACCGGATCGACCCGGCGACCGGCCGCTTCACGCGCTACACGGTCGCTGACGGTCTGCTGAGCGGGAAGATCAACGGCATCGTACCCGACGACGCTGGCAACCTGTGGCTCACCTCGAACCAGGGCCTGATGCGCTTCGACCCGCGCACGGGGCAGAGCGTAGCCTACACCGCCGCCTCGGCGGGCCTGCCGCCCGGCGGCTTTCCCCTGAACGGCGCGACGCACACTCGCTCCGGCGAGCTGATCCTCGGCGGGTTCGATAGCCTGGTGACGTTCTTTCCCGGCGAGGTCGGGCCGCAGCCCGCAGTAGCGCCTGTGGTGTTCACCAACGTGCTGGTCGCGAACCGGCCGGTCACCCCTGGCCCCACGTCGCCCCTGACCACCACGGTTAACGCCGCGACCGGGCTGACGCTCTCGTACCGCGACCGGGTGCTCACTCTTGAGTTCGCCGCCCTGGACTACCGCGCCCCGGAGGCCGCCCGCTACCGCTACCGGCTCGCCGGGTTCGAGCCAGGCTGGGTCGAGGTCGACAGCGGGCGCCGCCTGGCCACCTACACCAACCTCGACCCGGGCGACTACACGTTTGAGCTCCAGGCCGCCAACGGCGAGGGCGTCTGGGGGGCGGACACGCGGCGGCTACGCATCACCGTCATCCCCCCGTGGTGGCAGACCTGGTGGTTCACCCTGCTGGCCGGCGCGCTGATCCTGACCAGCGTTGTCGGAGGGGTGAGCCTGCGCTTGCGCGGGGATGAGCGCCAGCGCCGCCGGCTGGAGGCTGAGGTCGCCGTCCGCACCGCGGCCCTGGCCGCCGCCAACAGCAGCCTGGAGCGCCAGGTGCGGCTGGAGCGCACGCTGATCATGAGCCTCGAGCTCGACGCGCTGCTCGGCGGCATCCTCGATCAGATCGAGGAGGTGGTGCCCTTTGGCACCGGCGCGATCTTTACGGCCGAGGCGGAGCGGCTCACACTCCACGCGCTGCGGAGCCAGGAGCTCGCGCCCCATCGGACCCCGGTCCAGCTCGACCTCGCCCGGCTCCCCCTGCTCAGCGCTGCCATGCTGGCGGGCAGTACCCGGGTGATCAGGCGCGCCGACGCCGGCAGCGACGCCCTTGCCCACCTCGACGAGGTGTTTGGGCAGCCGGTGAGCGCGCAGAGCTGGCTGGTGGCGCCCCTGCTCGTGCAGGAGCACGTGATCGGCGCCCTGGTGCTGGCGCACTCGCGTGCCGGCGTCTACGGCGCCGCCCAGGTCGCACAGCTGGAGGTCTTTGTGAGCCCGGTCGCCCTCGCCCTCGAGAACGACCGCCTGCGGCGGCGGGCCCGGCACGCCGCTGTGCTCGAGGAGCGGTCACGCGTGGCGCGCGAGCTCCACGACGCCGTCACCCAGACGCTCTTCTCCGCCAGCCTGATCGCCGAGGCCATGCCCGACGCCCTGGAGCGCGACCCCGCCCGCGCGGCCCTTGGCGCGGCCGAGCTGCACCGGCTCACGACAGGGGCCCTGGCGGAGATGCGCGCCCTGCTGATCGAGCTGCGGCCGAAGGCCCTGACCGAGGCCTCCCTCGGCAAGCTGCTGCAGCTCCTCGGCGCCGCGCAGCACAGCCGTAACGCCATCCCGATCACGGTCGCGATCGTTCGCGATTGCACCCTGGAGCCGGTCGTGCAGCTCGCCTGCTACCGGATCGTCCAGGAGGCGCTCAACAACGCGGTGAAGCACGCCGCCGCCACGCAGGTGACGGTCTGCGTCGACTGCACCGCGGACGAGGTGCTGCTGCGGGTGAGCGACGACGGCCGCGGCTTCGACCGCGGGCGGGCGTCCCACGGAGGGCTGGGCCTGGGCATCCTCCAGGAGCGGGCGAGCGAGATTGGGGCGCAGCTCACCATTGACAGTCAGCCCGGCGCCGGTACAACGGTCATCCTCCGCTGGCAGGCCGGCAACCACGTAGCGCGCCCGCCAAACGGATGAGTGCGACGGGCGATGGCGAGCGCTATGGAGGACGTGCTTCTGCCCTTCCAGTACGAACGAGCCAGTCCAGACTGATCCTGGCGGATAGGCGCCTTCCTACTCAGCTGGAGCATAACGCAACCGTTGAGGTGCCGGATGTCGACGGCTCGCGTGTGTGCTGTAATGTGCCGTAGTCGCAACCCGTGCTCCCACATGCACGCCAGTCCCCCAGCCGAGCTGTGGGCGGACTGGGCCGCTCGCCGCTCTGGGGCGGGCATGGCATCGTCCGCTGACACTGAGGAGAACACCATGGCCCCCCTGTTCGGCGAGTTGCTGCCGATGATCCTCGGCAACGTCCTCGCGCCACTCTGGCTCATCATCGTCCTATTGCTGCTCGCCAGGCCGGGGGGTGTGGTGAAGGCGGCCGCCTTCGTCCTCGGCATGACCGTCGTCCGCGTGGCTCAGGGAGTGCTCTTCGGCGCGGTCCTGGCAAGCGGCGCGAGCGAGGACAATGGCGGCTCGCCCGTCGTCGCCACCCTGAAGCTGCTCCTCGGCATTCTGCTTCTGATCGCCGCGTTCAAGAAATGGCGCAAAGAGGAGGACCCTGACGATCCGCCGCCCAAGTGGATGCAGTCGCTCGACCAGACCACGGCCCTCAAAGCGTTGGGCCTGGGAGCGCTGGGGGTCGCCGTCGGCCCGAAGCTGTGGGCGTTCACCCTCTCGGCCCTTGCCGTGATCAGCGCAGCCGAGCTCGACTGGGCGGGCGCGATCACCGCCTACGCGGCGTACATCGTTTTCGCCCAAATCCTGCTCATCCTTGCCATCCTTGTCTCAGCCGTTGCGCCACAGGCCTCCCGTGCGTTCCTCCAGCGAGCGATCGCCTGGCTGACGGCCTACAACCGGCCAATCTCAGTCACCGTCGCGCTTGTATTCGGCCTGTTATTCACCTGGGGCGGCGTGAGCGGCCTCCTGGCGCGATAGGCACTTGCGGGCGCCCCCGGGCTATCTTCTACCTGAAGCCAGACCCCTTCTTCTCGATCCCCAGACTCAATGAGGCGCGGAGCTGTCACCATGGCACTCTTGCAGCGAATCGCCGGCGGGGTTCTGTTCGTGATCGCGCTGATAGCCTTCCTGCTCTGTGCTACGGGCACGATCGGCGTCTGGATCGCCAAGTCTACCGTCGACGAGACAACGCTCGCACTGATCGATACCCTCGCCGACTACCTCGATCTGTCGGTCCAGGCGATGGATATGATCGACAGTAACATTGCTGAGGTTGAGCAGAGGCTAAGCGTGCTGCAAAGCAGCCTGCCAGCACTTCGTACGGATCGCGCCGACGGACCGGTGGCGCAACAGATGCGGCAGGTCGTCACCGAGCAACTGCAACCCGCGCTGGAGCAACTCACGACGCGTGCGCAAGTGCTCGCCGACGGGCTGGAGCGCCTGAACCAGCGGGTCGAGCAGCTCAACCGGATGCCCTTTGTAGAAACGCCAACGCTCAACAGCGCGCTGGCCACACTGGACGAGCAGATCGACGCCGTGCGCACGCAGGGCCGCGTGATGCTCTCGGCGCTCGAGGCCCGCGATAGCTTGCTCCTACAGTCCGCCGGCGAGCGCATGGATCAACACCTTGGCCAGGCGCGATCCATCCTGGCCGAGGGAAGCGCACGCGTCAGCACCATCAGGGCGGCGCTGATCGACATTCACGAGGTGCTAACCTTCTGGTCCACGGTGAGCACAACCGTCGTCAGCGGGCTGCTGGCGATCTTCGCCGCCGGCCAGATCAGCCTTGCCATGCACGCCTGGCGCTTGATGCGCGGCTGGCGAACCCCCTCTTTGAAGCTCCGGCCGACCTGAGCAGGGCCCGGGGCCGGGAAATATTGCACGTTGCGCGATATGCTGTCCTGGCTCCCGGCGTATGGTTGCATCGTTCACCCAATCGACCCTGCGGAGTCGCAGGTCGAGCCAGAAGTGAGAGGAGAACATCGATGCATAAGCTGTTAGCGAAGCTGGCGCGAAGCGCTACCGCCCCGCTCTCCTGGGACTCATCATCGTAGCGCTCATTGGCGCACCCCACGCCCTGGCTCAGGCCAGCCTTCCGGCCGAGATCACCGGCGCGACCTGGGAGCTGGTGAGCCTGACACCCGCTGGCAGCGCCGCCGAAGATACGACCGGCGGCGGGATCACGCTGAGCTTCGGCCCCGAGAACGCGGTCAGTGGTTCGGGTGGCTGCAACAACTACCGCTCGAGCTACACCACCACGGGCAGTGGCAACATCGACTTCGGGATCGCGGCGGCGACACTGAGGGCTTGCGACGAGGCGGAGGGCTCCCGCGAGGGGCGCTTCTTCGTCGCCCTGGATGCGATCAGCAGCTACAGCCTCGACGGCGGCCGGCTCACCCTGAGCGCCGACGACGGGACCGAGCTCGTCCTCACCGCGCAGGACGCCGCGGGCGGCGCGGGCGGGGCCCCATCGACGCCACCTGCGACGCTCCCCAGCACGGGCGGCGAGGGTCGGGCCGTGCTCTGGATGGCGCTGGCCGCGGCCCTTCTCGGTGGCGCTGGCCTGGCCCTTCGTCGCAGGGCCGCCCGCTAGGCTGCCCCGCAGGGCAGGCTCGGCGCCGGGCCTGCCGATGTCCAGACGACTCCAGGTGTGTCTGTCGCCGGCAGCAGCTGGCAAGGCCTTGCCAGGGCCGACATACGTGCGGTTCTACCCGGGAGGCGTCGTTTCGCTACAACCCTGTGGCCACTATCATGCGTATCAGCAGCATGACATTGAGAGCAAACTATGCCGCTGCCCCGGCGCCTTCGTGCCCTGCTTCTGCTGTGCCTTCTCGAGGCGCTGCTGGTTGCCTGTGCCGGGCCGCCCACTCCACCCTCCCCAGCGACCCCGCCCCCGACTGGCGCCGCTGCCACCGCTGCGCCGACCGCGACGCCTCCCGCGCC
>DAOLDO010000452.1:0-5725 GCA_035327325.1 Chloroflexaceae bacterium
CGCGGCGGCGTAACGGTCGACTTGCGCCTGCTGGCGCTCGTCGAAGGCGAACATCACATAGGCCGCCGCCTCGCCGCCCGGGTACCAGATGTCCACGTTGGCCTCGGCCACGTTGCGCTGGAAGTTGACCACCGCGATCGCGTTGGGGATGAGCCGCCCGTCGTCGGTGTCCGTGGTCAGGCTGTGGAAGGGGCCGTTGTTGGCCGCGACCACGGGCGGCGGGTAGATCACGCCGCGCAGCGGGATGAGCGCCTGCCCCGCCGGCACCGGCGGCTGGCAGTTGAAGACGTCGCCGCTGGGCGGGGGCGCCGGGAAGGGGTCGGGCGTCGCCGAGGGCGGCGGCGTGGCGGTGTCGGTCGGCGTGGGCGAGGGCAGGTCGTCGTTGAGGATGATGCCGAAGGCCTGGGTGCGCCCGAGCAGCGGCACGCCCTCGGGGCTGCTCACGCTCACCGTGAAGCTCTCGTCCGGCTCGGCCTCGAGGTCGGCGCTGACCGCGATGGTCAGGGTGGCCCGCGCGCTGGCCTCGCCCGGCGGGAAGCGCAGGGCGAAGTTGCCGGCCTGCGGCAAGTAGTCGGATGGACTGGTGGCCGCCGCGAAGCCAGGCGCGCCGCCGTCCGAGGTGCGGTACTCGAGCACGAAGACGCGCTCGACCTCGCCGCTGGTATTGTTGAACGACCCCACCACCTCGAAGACGAAGTTGGTGCTGCCGCCCGTGCTCCCCTCGTTCAGCGACACGTCCGCGATGCTGAGGGTCAGGGCGCTCTCCTGCCGGAGCATGGAGAAGAGGGGCTTGCCCGCGCCGCCGAGCAGGCTGGTCGGCGCGTAGAAGCAGAAGAAGGCGTCCTGCGCGGCGTACTCGTCGCCCCTGACCGGGACGCGCTGGTTGACCGAGAGGCCGCGCAGCCGGTCGAAGGTGATCGTCTGCCCGATCGTCGGCCCCGGCACGGTCGCCGTGGGCGTGCTCGAGGGCGGGAGGGCCGGGGGCGTGGGCGAGGCGGCCTGGCTGGTCTGCGTGCCGACGATCACGGTGCCCGTGGCGTTGGCCTGGGCCGTGGCGGTGCCCGCGACCTGGGTGACGAAGGCCGTAGCGGTGCCCGCGGCCTGGGTGCCCTGCGCGCCGGCGGTGCCCGTCACCTGGATGGCCGCCGCGGTCTGCGTCGCGGCCCCGGCGGTGCCGAGCGCGGCCTGGGTGGCGGCCGCCGCGCTGGCCTGGGCCTCCTGCGTGGCCCCGCCCGCCTGCTGCGCGGCCTGGGCCGAGGCGGCGAGGGCCGCGTTGGCGGCCTCCTGGGTCTGCGCGAAGGCCGCCTCGAGGGCCGCGGACGTGCCCGCGGCGTCGGGTGTGGCCTCCGGGGTGAGCGCGAGCACCACGGTGGGGCTGGGCAGGGCGAAGAAGCCCCGGTACAGCTCGGCGATGCGGTCGCGGTTGCGCACCAGCAGGCTCGAGCAGGAGAGCAGCAGCGCGAGCAGGCCGATCACGACGCCGCTCACCAGCATCCAGGGCGGCAGGGGCGGGCGCTGGATCAGGCGGCCCTGGGCCTGCTGCAGCGGCGCGCTCTGGTCGATCGGCTCGCACGTCGCCTGGAAGTCGTAGGTCCTGGCCCGGCCGAGCAGGCGGAACAGCTTGAAGCGCGCCCGCAGCTCGCTCTCGCGGCGCTCGCCCGGCTTCAGCTCCACCGGATCGGGCTCGTAGCGGAAGGTCAGGGCGCCCTCGGTGTCGAGCCCCTCGAAGTTGTAGACCACGGGCCTGTTGCTGCCGTTGAACACCTGGGCGCGGAACTTGCCGCCCGTCCAGGCGGTGCGGTGGCGCGGCTCGAGCAGCTCGAAGCGGAAGTCGGTGAAGGGCGCGACCTGAAGGACGGTCGCGGCGGCGAAGCGCAGCTCGGGGCGCTTCTGCGAGCGGGCCACCAAGTCAATCTGCAGCTCGCCGGCGCCGGCCTCGTGCGAGCGCGGCACGCTCAGCTCGACCCGCGACTGGGCCGTGTCGCCCGGCTTGAGGTTGTGGTAGGGCGGGTCCACCACCGCGGCCAGCCAGGGCGGCCCGTCCACGCTCAGGTCGAGCCGGTCCACGAAGCGCGAGAGGTTCTGCACGGTGGCGACAAAGGTCAGCACCGCCGGCCCGCCCGCGGCGATGTCGGCCTTGGCCCGGGGGGGCTGCATGTCGAGCCGCACGAGGGGCGGGCCCTCGGCGCGAGTGGGGGCGGCGCCCGTCGCGGCGGTCGCGGCGACGGCGGCGACCACGGGCGGGGGCGTCGGGTCGGGGAAGGGCGGCAGCACGAAGTCGTCGCCGCCCGCGGAGGCTGTCGGCAGTGTCACCCGCACCGTCGCGGTGCCGATCCTGATCGTGCTGGTGGCGCCGATGGGCGTCTGGGCCGCGATCAGGCGCCCGTCAACCTCGGTGCCGTTGCTGCTGCCCACGTCGAGGATGCTCAGGCCGGCAGGCCCCGCGAAGACGCGCGCGTGGTAGCCCGAGACGCTGGGATCGTCGAGCACGACGTCGTTGTCGGGGTTACGCCCGATGCGCAGCTGCCGTCGGTCGAGGCGGACCGTCTGCGTGCGCCCGTCGGGCATGACGATTGTGAGCGTACCGTGCATTGGCCAGCCTTTAGCCTTCCCCCTTCGTCTTTAGCTCCAGCTCGTAGGCCGCGTGGGCCGGCTTCTCTTGCTCGATGATGCGCTCGACCAGAGCGCGGTCAACGGCGGCGGGGTCGGGCAGCTCTATGATAACGCGGAAGGTATGGGGCGCGACGGCGGGCTCGCCGCGGCGCTCCTGTCCCTGCTCGACGATGCGCGGCGTGACCCCGGTGTAGATGCGCAGGTAATCGCTCAGGCCGCGCCTGGTGCCGCGCCAGCGGTAGAGCGTGCTGGCGGCGCCGATCAGCTCGCGGCGGCGGGCCTCGGGCCAGCGCTCGTCGAGGGCCAGGTCCACCCAGGCGGCCAGCCAGGGCAGCAGCTGCTCGGGCGCCGTGCGCGGGTCGAAGTAGTGGTAGATCTGCGCGATCTGCCGGTCGAGGGGGTCGAGGACCGACTTGAAGATCAGCAGGAGCTGGCGCATGAAGCGGTCGTCGTGGTAGATCGGCGGCAGCAGCGCGAGGTAGTCCTCGGCCTCGTAGGGCAGCTCGCGCTCGTCGCGGGCCCCGCGCCGCCTGCGCCTGTTGCCGGGCAGCAGCGTCGCGCCCTCGCCCGGCGCCGGGGCGGCCGGGACCTGGAACAGCAGGTTCCAGTCGTCCGCCGGATCGACCGCCGGCGCCGGGCGCTCGGGCGGCGCGACCGTCGCGGTGGCGCCCGACGACCGCTGGGGGCCAGGGGCGGCCGCTCCGCCTGCCGGACGGTTGCGCTCATCCCCCTGATCGTTGCGCCCGCGAGCTGGATCGTTGCGAATACCATCCTGAGCGGCCGGCGCAGAACCTGTTGCGCTCGTCTCAGAACCTGTGACGGTGTGATCAGAACCTGTGACAGTGTGATCAGAACCTAAGTCGGCCGGCGCAGAACCTCTTGCGTCAGGCCCAGCTTCTGCGCCGGTGCGCTCAGCACCTGAGTCAGTCGTCCCAGAACCTCTTGCGTCGGGCCCAGCTTCTGCGCCGGTGCGCTCAGCGCCCGAGCCGGCCCGCGCGGGGGCATCGGCGCCCCGATCGGAGGGTGCGGCGTCGCGCCGGGGCTCATCGGGGGGGCGCGGGGGGGCCGCCGGCCTCGGCGCGGCGTAGAGCAGGCCGACGCGGCCGAGCTGGATGCGGTCGCCGTCGCGCAGCAGGCGGGGCGCGTGGGCGGGCAGGCGCTCCTTGTTGACCAGCGTCCCGTTCTTGCTGCCCAGGTCGGCGAGCTGGCAGCCCGCGGGGGTGCAGACGACGCGGGCGTGGAAGCGCTCGAGCAGCGAGTCCTCGATGCTGATGTCGGCCGCGGGGTCGTTGCCGATGCTCAGGCTGCCAAGCCGCAGCCGGAAGGGCTGGGGCTGCTCGCCGCGGCGGTACAAGGTGAGCGTGCCGAAGTCCATAGGGCGCTCCTACGGCGTCACGGCGATGGCGTGCTCGCCGGAGGTGATCAGCCCGTCGGGCCCGGGGCTGATCTTGCTGACCGGGCTCTCCTGCCCGACCACGAGCATGCGCGCGGCCTCGATGTACTCGACGCCGGGCACGCCCTGGAGCTGGGCGAAGATCTCGGAGATGAACAGTTCGCGCCCGAAGGGCCAGCCCTCGCCCTCCTGCCCGCCGACGAGGGGGTTAAGGAAGCGGTCGAGGGCCTCGACCACGGCGGCGCGCACGCGCTCGGGGTCGGCCTTCGGGCGGGCCTTGACGCGGGCCTCGACCCGCACCTGGGCGACGGGCGGGGCCTCGACCCTGAGGGCGGTGGTGAGCAGGCGCCGCTCGTTGAGGAAAGCCTGGACGTCCTCGACCAGCGTGTCGGGCAGGCGCAGCTCGTCGGGGGCGACGCGGCGGGCGGGGTTGCTGACGGTGGGGACGATCAGCACGCGCACGGTGCCGGGCGCGACGCCGCCATTGGCGCCGGGGCGCGGCTGGCGGCAGCAGACGCGGGCGACGCCCTTGGATGCCTCGCGGGCGAGGTACTCGTAGTCCTCGGCGGTGACGGCGCGGAAGCTGGTGCGCAGCATGCGGGGCGCGCGCAGGGCGGCGTGCTCGACGGTCTCGGCGTCGCGGCCGCCGACGGCGGGCACGCGGTTCCGCACCCGGTCTATGAAGGGCACGCCGGTCTTGAGCACGTTGATCTTGCCGGCGGCCAGGTTGCCCGCGGCGCCGCCGCCGCTGCGGTAGGAGCGCATGCGGATCGCTGCGCCGAGACGCGGGATGCGCCCGTGCTGGCGCTCGCCGCCCCGGGGGTCGCGAATCGTCGGCCCGAAGCTGATCAGGCCGGCGACGCTGTCTATGGTCACGTGGGGGTCGCCCTCGTCGCTGTCGCCGAAGTGCTCGACCTCGGCCCACTCCTCCCAGGTGCCGCTCTCGGCCTGCACCTCGACCAGTTCGGCCTTGCGGCGGGGGAGGATCGGGGCGAACTGAAGGCGGAAGGTCTGACCGGGCAGGCCGTCGCTGCGACCGACCAGCTCCTCGCCGATGGTGACGGCGTGGGTGGCGCTGACGGTGCCGCCGTAGCTGGCGGCGGCCACGCTGAAGACGCGCGGCGAGGTCTGGTAGACGGCCTGGCCGCCGCGGGTCTGGCGGAAGCGGCAGCGCAGCCAGTAGGCCTCCTGGCCGTCGAGGGCGTGGCGCACGAGGCGGGGGGGCAGGTGCACCGCGATCTGGCCGGCCTGGTTGAGCCCGGCGGTCTGCTCGTACTCGACCTCGGCCTCGACCCAGGCCATGCTGCCGCCGCGGACCTTGCAGAGGGCCTCCCACGAGAGGGGCGGGTCGTGCGGGTCAATGCCGGTGCCGGTGATCTCGCGGATATCGAAGTCTATGGCGAGCAGGTGGCCGCTCAGGTCGTTGGCGAAGCCCAGGTAGAAGGCGTTGCCGGGGGCGGGCGGGTCGGCGAAGGCGGGGAAGGGCACGCCGGCGATCTCGAGCGAGCCGGACCAGTCGGTGAAGGCGCGCTCGTCTGCCGAGGTGAGGCAGTGGCGCAGCTCGGGCGGGCTGACGGTCAGCTCGAGGTCGGTGCTGAAGGTCACGGCCTCCTGGGCGGCGGTCTGGGTGGTGGCTACCTCGGTGCCGGCGGGGATGCGCACCGGGTCGGCGGCGGGCGCGGTGAGCCAGAAGGTGAGGTCGGTGCGCGCCGCGGCGGC
>DAOLDO010000453.1:0-5723 GCA_035327325.1 Chloroflexaceae bacterium
AGCTGGGCGTGTAGAAGGGGCCCTCGGTCTGGGCGATCGTCGGCTCGTCTTCGTCGTCGCAGGCGGGCGTGGCCGGCAGGGCCGCCGCGGGGGCCGCCGTCGCCGTGGGCGCCGCGGGGGCCGCCGTCGCCGTGGGCGCCGCGCCCAGGGCGGCCGGCGAGGCCGTGGGCGCCGCCACCCGCGGGATGGTGGGCTGAGCGGCCGCGGGCGCCGCCGTGGGCTCGGGCGTGGCGGCGCCGCCGCAGGCCGCCAGCAGGAGCGGCGCGGGCGCCGCCAGCAGCACGCGCAGGAAGGCGCGCCGGGACTGTCTCTGGCTCATCGTAGCTCCTCAGCATCTGGGCCAGGCCATGATACCGCGCGGCAGCCGCCGCGGCGGTAAGAGTACGCTGAGGATCGAGGCCCCGCGCCTACGTATCGCGATCCCGTAATTCTCACGATGCCGGCGCGCCCCGGGCGCCCTATACTGCGGGCAGATGAGCGAGGCGAGGCCGGCGAACCCGGAGACACCCAGGAGGACGACGATGAGCTTCGACTTCAACGCCTACGAGCACACCGTGATCAAGCACGAGGAGCTGATGGCCCGGGCGGCGATCGAGCGTCAGCTCCAGGCGGCTCGAGCAGAGCGACCCGGCCCCTTCGCCCGCCTGCGCGTCGCCCTCGGCCAGTTGCTGATCAGCGCCGGCGAGAGCGTGTCCGGGCCCGCCAGGGCGACGGGCCACGTGTAGCGCAGGCCAAATCACACCGGGGGGAGGCCTGCCGCGGGCGGAGGGAGTCCGCGGCGGGGAGGGGGCAAGAGGCCCGCGAGTCGTCAGACTCGCGGGCCTCGCTGCGCAGGGCGAAGCTACAGGCTGCTCTCGCCGCGCTGCAGCTCGGAGGGGTAGAAGTAGACGTCTACGCCGTCGGGCGTGAGCTCGTGGACGAGCGGTTGCCCCTCGCGGCTCAGGTCCTCGAGGTAGGCGGCCAGATCCTCGACGGGGATCTTCAGGGCGTCCGACAGGTCGATCAGGGTGAGCGAGACGCCGGGGTTGTCGCGCAGGAAGTTGATGATGCGCTCGGCCTGGCCCGGGGTCAGCTTCGGGTCGCTCATGGGCTCACCTCCCCGTCGTCGGCGGCGCCGGTGCGCTCGGGGTTGTCCACCCCGATCAGGCGGTTCCAGAGCTGGTAGTCCACCTCGTTCTTAGCCACGTAGATGTTGTCCGGCCCGGCCTCCTGGTCGCCGCGAGCCTTGAACTCCTGGCAGTCGTGGCTGCGCAGGTCTATGTAGACTGCGCCCTGCTTCAGGCGGTCGCCGGTTGGCACGATCGGGATGTCGCGCAGCTCGTCGTCGCTAAAGGCGGCGAGGCGGCGGTTGGCGCCCTTATGCTCGTAGGCCGTGCGGGCGTCCGTATCGGCGCTGTGGCGGTCGCCGCCGCGGTTCTGGCCCGCCTGCGGGGCGGGGTTCAGGTCGCGCCGCCACTCCTCGGGGTGCTGCTCGCCGGCGTGGCTCTGCCTCTCAGTCATGGGGGCCCCCTTCTAACTGAAGCGCGGGCGCGCCGTCGCCGCCCGCGCCCCAGGGGCTGCAACTGGTGTGCCAGGGGCCGGACGACGCTTCTGGCCGCCGCCCCACCAATTGTAAAAATTGATATATAATGGCCGCGCCGTCGTTTCTCGTGCAGCGGGGCACAAGCGAAGGAGGTTGGCCAGACCACATTTCCCGCCGGACACCGCGACCTCGCATCCTCGCTCCCCAGGTGTGTGATCGTCTCGTCTCGGTACCCCCTTTTCACGAAGGAGAAGCGCAACGATGCGACGTCTCTTCGCCGTAGCGACCCTGGTAGCGCTCACGCTAGGTCTGCTCGCCACGCCCGCCCAGGCCCAGCCCGCCCCCCGCTCGTTCCTCATCCTCGCGAACGGCAGCAGCCTCCCCCCCGGCCTTGAGGGCCGGATCACAGCCGCCGGCGGCGCGGTCAGCAACCGCATCCCAGAGGTGGGCATCGTGGTCGCCACGGGCGACGACGCCTTCGCCGCCCGCGCCCGCAGGATCGCCGGCGTCCGCTCGGTCGTGCCGAACTTCCGCTTCCAGCGCATCCAGCCCAGGATGGCCGAGGGCGTCACCCTCGACTACGGCAACCCGCCCAACAGCGGCGACGACGACACGCTGTTCGACCTGCAGTGGGGCCACGACGCCATTGACGCCCCCGAGGCCTGGAACGCCGGCTACTTCGGCGCGGGCGCCCGCGTGGCCGTGCTCGACGAGGGCTTCGACCTCGATCACCCCGACCTTGCGGAGAACATCGTCGGGAGCAAGAGCTTCGTGCCCGGCGAGGAGGCCAGCGCGGGCTACCTGCTCCCCGACGCGTTCAGCCACGGCACCCACGTGGCCGGCACGATCGCCGCGGCCGACAACGGCCTGGGGGTGATCGGCGTGGCGCCGAAGGCCGAGCTGGTCCTCGTCAAGGTGCTGTCCGAGATCCTCGGCTACGGCGAGTTCGACTGGGTCATCCAGGGCATCGTCTACGCCGCCGGCGAGGCCGACGCCGACGTGATCAATATGAGTCTGGGCGGCACCCTGCCCAGGAACGGCGGCTGCGACACCGAGGGCTGCTTCACCGCCGCCGAGACGGCCGAGCTGCTCGTCGCCATCAGCAGGGCCACCACCTACGCCCACCGCCAGGGCACGACGATCATCGCCTCGGCTGGCAACGACGCCAACGACGGCGACAAGGACAAGGCCCTGGTCCACATGCCGTCCGACGCGACCCACGTCATCTCGATCTCGGCGACCGCGCCGATCGGCTGGGCCACCGACCCCGCGAACACCTTCCTCGACAACCTGGCCAGCTACAGCAACTTCGGCCAGTCGGCGATTGACTTCGCCGCGCCCGGCGGCGACTTCGTCTACCCCGGGGAGGAGCCCTGCACCATCGCCGGCCTGACGCGCCCGTGCTGGGTCTTCGACTTCGTCTTCAGCACCGGCAGCAACCCGACCCCCGGCCTCGCGTCCTACTACTGGTCGGTGGGCACCAGCATGGCCGCCCCCCACGCCGCCGGCGTGGCCGCGCTGATCATCGGCAAGAACGGCGGCTCGATGCACCCGGCCCAGGTCGAGGCCGCGATGCGCAGGGGCGCCGACGACCTGGGCAAGCCGGGCAACGACGCGGCCTACGGCGCCGGGCGCGTGAACGCGTACCAGTCCGTCCGCTAGGGACCCCGGCCGTCGCCAGCCCGAGCCCGAAAACCGGCTCGCCCCCTCCTCCTGGTAGTGCGGAGGAGGGGGCGACCCGCATGGCGGCGTCGCAGTCAGAGCGTGATCAGCCCCTGGCGCGCGCCGATGCTCACGGCCTCGGTGCGCGAGGCGGCGCCGAGCTTGGCGAAGATCGCGGCGATGTGGAACTTGACCGTGTGCTCGCTGATCTGCAGGCGCAGGGCGATCTGCTTGTTCGGCAGCCCCTGGCTGAGCAGGGCCAGCACCTCGCCCTCGCGGGCCGTCAGGGGCTCGGCCGGGGGCTCGCCCGCGGGCCTGGGCGCCAGCTGCTCGGCCAGCTGCCTGGGCACGGCCACGAAGCCCTGGGCGGCGGCGGCCACGGCGGCGCCCAGCTCCTCGGGCCCTGCGTCGGGCGGCGCCACGGCCCAGCCGCGCAGGGGCATGGCCCGGAGCAGCGCGGGCAGGCGCGGGTCGTCGCTGAGCGCGACCAGGGCCGCCCCCTCGTCGCCCGCCAGGGCCCGCCCGGCCGCCGCCGGGTCGTCGCCCGCCACCAGCACGACGTCGGCGGCGGGCGCGAGGGCCGCGCCGGCCGCCTCGCCCACCACCTCGACGCCCTCGCCCGCCAGCATCGCCCGCAGACCCGCCCTGAGGGCAGGCGTCGGGGCGATGATGAACACCGTCGTCATACCCGCCCCGCCAGCGTCGCCGCGAGCGTCGCCGGCCGCCCGCCCCGCGCCAGATCGAGCCGCACGACGTCGCCCGGCGAGCGCTCGGCCAGGGCCTCGAGCAGGGCCTCGCTGTCGGCCAGGGGCCGCCCGTCGAGCGCGACGAGCAGGTCGCCCACCAGCACTCCCGCCGCCGCCGCCGGGCCGCCCGGCGCCAGCTGGGCCACCAGCAGCCCCGTGCGCTGGCCGCTGGCGCCCGCGCCCGCCGGCAGCTCGGCCGGCTGCACGCCAAGGCCCAGGAAGACCGGCCGGGCCGGCAGGCGCGCCACCCACGCCGCGGCCACGTGGCTCGGGATGGCCACCGACAGGTCGCCGCCGAAGATCATCGCGTTGATGCCCACCACCTCGCCCCGGGCGTTCAGCAGGGGCCCGCCCGAGTTGCCCGGCGCCAGGCGCACGTCGGAGCGGATATAGCTGGCCGGCTGCTCGTCGCGGCCCCCCGGGATCTCGCCGACGCCGCTCACGATGCCCGCCGTCACCACGCCCCGCTGGCCCCAGGGGTTGCCCACGGCGAAGACCAGCTCGCCCACCCGCAGCCCCGCCGAGTCGCCGACCGGCGCCGGCTCCAGCGCGGCCCCCTCGACCGCCAGCAGGGCCAGGTCGAGCCGCGGGTTGCCGGCGATCAGGCGGGCCGCGTGGCGCGCCTCGCCGGCGGTCAGGATCTCGACCCGCTCGCCCACCCCGGCCACGACGTGAAAGTTGGTCATCACCGTCTGCCCGTCGCGCCAGGCCACGCCCGAGCCGCCGCCGCGCCCCCGCCCTCGCACCTGCACCACACTCCCTCGCGCCCGCGCCGCCAGCGTCGCCGCCGCGACGCCGATCAGCGAGGCGGGCCCCGCCTCAGCAATCGAAACCATAACGCCTATCCTCCAGGTGCCGGCGCCCCGCGCCGGAACTAGCCCCGCTGCCCAACCGTGATCGTCAGGGTGGTGAGGGCGCCGCCGCGCAGCACCTGCACCGGCACGGCCTTGCCGACGCGCTCGCCGGCCAGCAGGGCCTGGAGCTCGTCGGTGTCGGTCAGGGCCTGCCCGTCGAAGGCGGTCAGCACGTCGCCGATCAGCAGGCCGCCCCGGGCCGCCGGGCTGTCCGGCTCGACCCGCACGACCAGCAGCCCGCGCTCCTGGCTCAGCCCGCCCCGCTGGCCCTCCGGCAGCTCCACGGGCTGGCTGCTGATCCCCAGGAAGCCCCGCCGCACGAACCCGGCGCTCCCCAGGGTCTCGGCGATGCGCCTGGCCAGGGCCGCCGGCACGCCGAGGGCCACGCCGCCCCCCAGCCCCGTCGTCAGCACGGCCACCACCGCGCCGCCCGCGTCCACCAGGGCCCCGCCCGAGAATCCGGGGTAGGGGATGGCGTCGGTCTGCACGAACTGCTCGAGCACCGCGCCGCGCCGACCGCGCAGCGGCCCGCCCACGGCGCTCACGATGCCGAAGGAGGCCATCGGGGTGGCGCCCGGGCGCCCCACCGCCAGCACGATCTGGCCGACCCGCGCCGGCGCCTCGGCGAAGGCCGCAGGGGCGACCGCGAGGCCCGGCGCCCGCAGCAGGGCCAGGTCGCTCGCGTGGTCGCGCCCGGCCAGCTGGGCCGGCAGCTCGCGCCCGTCGGGCGCCCGCAGGCTCAGGTCGTCGTCGCGCTCGAGCACGTGGTCGGCCGTGAGCACCGTGTCCTCGGCCACGATGATGCCCGTCGCCGGCCCGCGGGGGCGGCCCCGCACCTGCACCAGGGCGGCGCCCGCCCGCGCCACGGCGTCGGCCATCTGGTTCGAGATCGCGCCGAGCAGCTCGGCCGCGTCAATCGTCTCGCTCATGCTGGTCTCC
>DAOLDO010000454.1:0-5705 GCA_035327325.1 Chloroflexaceae bacterium
GCCGCGCTCGAAGCAGGAGCGAACCGCTGTGCGATCGCCTAACCCCGCCCTGGCGGCTGCCGCCCCGCCGCGCCTCGGGCTGCGCGAGAACTGGGCCCAGTTCTCGCTGCTGGTGCTGGTCAACGCCTTCGTCGGCGCGATGGTCGGCGTCGAGCGGGCCATCCTGCCGCTGCTCGCCGAGAGCGAGTTCGGCCTGGCCTCCAGAACCGCCATCCTCAGCTTCATCGCCAGCTTCGGCATCGTTAAGGCCCTGTCGAACCTCTTCGCCGGGCGGCTCAGCGACCGTCTTGGCCGGAAAGGCGTGCTGGTCACGGGCTGGCTGGTGGGGCTCCCGGTGCCGCTGCTGATCATGGTCGCGCCGAGCTGGGGCTGGGTGATCTTCGCCAACGTGCTGCTCGGCGTCAACCAGGGGCTGTGCTGGTCGACCACGGTGATCATGAAGATCGACCTGGTGGGGCCAGCGCGCCGCGGCCTGGCGATGGGGCTGAACGAGGCCGCCGGCTACGTCGCGGTGGCCCTGGCCGCCCTGGGCGCGGGCTACCTCGCGGCGAGCTACGCCCTGCGCCCGCAGCCCTTCGTGCTTGGCCTGCTCTTCGCCGTCGCCGGGTTGCTGCTCTCGCTCTTCTTCGTCCGCGAGTCGCGGGGGCACGCCACGCTTGAGGCGCAGCAGCAGGGGGATGCTACGACAACCGAGCAGCCCTCCTTCGCCCAGATCCTGCTGCTGACCAGCTGGAAGGACCGCGCGCTCTTCGCGACCAGCCAGGCCGGCATGGTCAATAACCTCAACGACGGCATGGCCTGGGGCCTGTTCCCGCTCTACTTCGCCCTGGCCGGGCTCTCGATCGGCGAGGTGAGCGTGCTGGCGGCAATCTACCCGGCGGTGCAGGGGCTGGGCCAGCTCGGCACGGGGGCGCTCTCCGACCACCTGGGCCGCAAGTGGCTGATCGCCAGCGGCATGGTCGTCCAGGCCGGGGGGATCTTCGTGATCATGCTAACGGGCGGCTTCTGGCCCTGGGCCGGCGGGGCGGCGCTGCTGGGATTGGGCACCGCGCTGGTCTACCCGACGCTGCTGGCGGTGGTGGGCGACGTGGCCCACCCGAGCTGGCGGGCCTCGGCGGTGGGGGTCTACCGGCTCTGGCGTGACGGTGGCTACGCGGTGGGCGCCCTGCTCGCCGGCCTGCTGGCCGACGCCCTGGGCCTGAACTGGGCGATCGGCGCGGTCGGCGGGCTGACGCTCGTTTCTGGTGTCATCGTCGCGCTGGTGATGTACGAGACACTCCCGCTGCGCCGGGTACAGTCGTGAGGAGCCTGTGAGCGACGAGACACCTCGACGCGAGCCGCCGATCCTGGCGGAGAAGCACTACGCCGCCCCGTCGGTCTTCGATGTCGCGAATCTGATGCGCGAGGCTCGACGGCAGAAGGGCCTGCCCACCGGGGAGGTGCCGCCGATCTGCGTGCTCGACCCTGACGGCGATCTGGTGGACTACCTGCGGGCGAGTGGGCAGGCCCGCCAGCATCCGGCCTGGGCTTGCTATCACACCGCCCTCGACGTCTTCACGCTCGCTGGCGTGGAGCTGGGCATCATCGGGCGGGCGGTGGGCGCCTCGTTCGCGGTGCTTATTGCCGAGGAGCTGTTCGTCTCCGGCTGCCGGCTCCTGATCAGCGTCACCTCAGCGGGGCAGGTAACACCGCTTGGCCCGACGCCCTACTTCGTGCTGATCGAGCAGGCGCTGCGCGACGAGGGCACGAGCTACCATTACCTACCGCCGGGGCGCTACAGCGCCCTGGCACCGACCCTCGGCAAGCTCCTCACCACTGGCTGGGATCAGGTGCGAGTTCCGTGCTACGTCTGCAGCAGCTGGACCACCGACGCGCCCTTCCGCGAGACGGCCCAGGCGATCGCCGCAGCCCAGGCTGAGGGCATCGCCGCCGTGGAGATGGAGGCCGCCGCCCTCTACGCCCTGGCCAGCGCCAAGGGCTACCCGATCGTCTGCTTTGCCCACGTCACCAACACCATGGCGACGGCGGGTGATGACTTCGAGAAGGGGGCGGACCAGGGTAGCCAGGCGACGCTCGCCATCCTCGGCGAAGTCGCGCGCCTCTGGCGGGGCGCAGTATCGGAGCCGAACTCCCCTTGACCTTCCAGCCGCTGGAAGGTGTATGCTTACCTTTACGAAGAGGAGGTGGGCATGCAGATCCGCGAACTCGCGCAACACAGCGGGGTTTCCGCGAAGACGATCCGCTACTACGAGGCGCTCGGGCTCCTCCCGGCGGCCAACCGCCGCGAGAACAACTACCGCGACTATGATCGATCGGCTGTGGAGCGGCTGCGCTTCATCGCCAGCACGCGCAGCCTGGGCTTCACACTGGCCGAGATCGGCGATCTGCTTGCCGCTCGCGACCGTGGCGACGCCCCGTGCGAGCGGGTGCTCACCGCCCTCGACGCACAGCTCGCCACGCTCGATCGGCGCATCGCCGACCTGCTCGCCCTGCGCGAAGATCTCCAGCATCTACGCACGATCGGCGAGGAGCTACCCCGCGATCGTGGCCAAAGCGGGCGCTGCGTCTGTTACCTCGTGACAACCTACCGCGACAGCGGCGCGGTGGCGATTGACCGGCGGGGCGGTCAGGATGGCTGAGACCTGCTGCCCAACCACCACAACGCCGGCGCGTGACGAAAGCCAGTGCCCCGGCTGTAGCCAGCGGGGGCGAACGGTCGCGATCGCAACGGTGCAGGCCCAGGTGGCGATCAGCCTGCGCGAGCTTGTCGCCGGCGGCTATCGCTTCTGCGAAACCCGGCGCTGCCCCATCGTCTACTTCGCGCCGGAAGGGGAGGCGCTGCACCACGAGCAGCTGCGCGAGCGCGTCTTTCAGAAGGAGCAGGCGGGCAATGTGCTGGTCTGCTACTGCTTTCGGTACAGCGTGAGCGCGCTCCAACACAGCGAGCCGACGCAGCGCGCCGCCATCCTTGCCGACATTGTCGCGGGCACGCGGCTCGGCCAATGCGCGTGCGAGTTACGGAATCCGCAGGGCCACTGCTGCCTTGGGAACGTGCGCCAGCTCCTTTCAACTGTCGGGTCGCATTATGTTGGGGAGGAGCAGCATGAGCCAGACGCCTGAAGCAACTCCTGTCGCCTGCAACCCGCAGGCCCTCGGCCCGGAGACGTGGGCGGCACATCAAGCCACCACAGCGACGCTCTTCGCTCAGGCCATCAGTACGCCGCATGAGCTCGCCGACGGCTATGCGTTCCGCTTCCCGGCGACAGCCTTCTCAACTGTAGCGGCCTTTGTCGAAGGCGAGCGGCGCTGCTGCCCCTTCTTTACGTTCTCCGTCACGGTGCCGCCCGCCGAGGCAGCAATCGAGCTGTGCATCACCGGCAGCCCCGAGGCGAAGGCGTTGATTGCCTGGAACTCTTGCCAGAGCACCTATAAGCTTGAACCCAAGGCTACACACGGTGCAGACGCGGAAAGAACCGACCAGTGCGGCGCATGTAGGCGCGGTACTCATCGCCGAAGGTCTCGATCAGCCGGGCCTCTTCGCGAGGTGTGCGCCAGAGCAGCACCGCCAGAGGAATGAGCATGCCGACGCCAAGCGTCCAGAGGGCGGTGAGCAGGGTGAGCGAGATGCAGAGGAGGATGCCTACGCTGTAGAGCGGGTGGCGCACCCAACGGTAGGGGCCGTGGGTGACGAGCTGATGCCCTTCGCGCGTCGCGTGGCTGGGCGAGATGTTGGTGCCGATGCTGCGGAGCACCCAGTAGGCGAGCGGAACCGCGAGTACCCCACCAGCGACGCCAAGCCAACGCATCCAGGCGGGTAGGTCGAACTGCGCCCAAGTCACCCAGGCCGGGTTCACCAGGTAGCCCAGCAGCGGCAGCAGGATGATCAGGCTGAGCAGACGCAGCACGACGACAAGGCGAAGACCGTTCTCGCCCTGGAGCGCACCGCCAACTCGGTCGGCACGATGGCGAAATGTCGCGCTAATCCCAAAGATCATAGTTAGGAGCACCAGGGTCAGGCCGCGGTACAGCAGTTCTTCGCTCATTGCAATCCTCCATAAATATTGTTATGCCTCATTATAACTTTAGCCATTCCTAAATTATGTAGCTGAGAAAAGAGCGGCTGAGCGTCGGCCCAGCCGCCCGAGCGAACGTTACGCCGCGACCAGCAGCGCGGTCGCGTACATGATCAGGATGCCGGCAGCCAGCCCGCCGAAGGTGGCCAGCGACAGCAGGGGCGCGCTCTCCTCGTGGCTCTGCCGCACGATCAGCCGGCCCACCTCGTAGACCACCTGTGCAATGGCGCCCGCGCCCACAGCCAGGAACACCGCCGCCAGCAGCGCGTTGAAGATGAAGCCGCCGATCCACACCCCCAGCACCGCCGGCAGGCCAGCCAGGGCCGCCAGCAGCATGAAGTGCCACCAGGCCGGTCGTTCGCGGGCGATGGGTGCCGCGATGCCGATGCCCTCGGTGATGTTATGCAGCGTGAAGCCGATCACCAGGAAGGTGCCCAGGGCGGCCTCGCCGAGCGCGAAGGCCGCGCCGATCGCCAGTCCCTCACCCAGGTTGTGCAGCCCGATGCCGAAGGCGATCCGGTAGGCCACGCCCAGCTTCGACGTCTCCCGACCATTGCCCCGCGACCCGACCACGATAAGCGCGCCGAAGGCCAGCAGGGCGACCAGGAACACCAGCGGCGCCCCGCCGAACACGCCGGGCGTGGTCCCGATCAGCTCCAGCGCCTCGGCGAAGGTATCGAAGAGCAAGAAGATCAGCAGGCCCACCGTCAGGCTGAGCACGACCTGCATGCCGCCGCGGCCGAGCCGGCGCAGGAATGGGTACCAGAGCAAGCCCAACCCCACCGGAATGAAGCCGACGTAAATGCCGAGCAAGGCGTACTGACCAAACGTCGCGGCGGTGGGCTGGGGGCTGCGTGTGGCCACCGCCACCTCGCCCTCGAAGGTCACGCCGTTGCTGGAGATCAGCGTCACTACGTGCGGCTCGTCCTGCACCCAGGGGTAGGGAATGGCGATCGTCGCCCGCCCGAGACGCGGGATCTCCGGGCCGGGGCTGATGGCGAAGTCCCAGTAGTTGTCGTCCACCAGCACCTGCGCGACGGTCACCGGGTCGGGGCCGCCGTTGGTCACCTCGACGAGCATCTGGTCGACAGCGGGCAGACTGATGCGCTCGACCGTCAGCTCCTCGATCGGTGGGGCCGTGCGATTGCCTAAGCCCGCGCCGGTGACGACGAGCATGACGAGGAGCCCACCCAGAAGCAGCAGCGGGATCAGCGCCAGCAGCACGGCGCTGGCGCCCAGCGCCGGGGTCTTCGGCTGATCGCTGGCAGGTGTCGTTATGCGTGCCATAGTGACGCTCCTATGTCAGCTGGCAGATGCCAAGTCGTGCGGCCGTCTGGAAGGGTGCCGAGGTTGCGCCGTCTTCGGTCACCTCGAAGATGCCCATCCAGCCCAGGCCGTTGAACTCGCTCTGGTGGGCGTGGAACATGAACTGCCCTGGCCGGTCATAGGTGAACTCGAGGATGTGCCGCTCGGCCTGGCCCATCGTGACCACGTCGGTAAACTCGCTTGTCTCCAGCCGCGTGCCGGTGCGATAGACGTTGAACAGGTTGGCGTGCAGGTGAAACGAGTTGATGGGATCGAACTCGGTGAAGTTGCTCAGGTAGATCCGCACCAGCTCGCCGACCTTGAGCG
>DAOLDO010000455.1:0-5704 GCA_035327325.1 Chloroflexaceae bacterium
TCGCCAGGTAGGCGGTCTGGCCGGCGGCCACCTGCGTCGGGGCGACCACCGGCCAGACCACCGTGCTCTTGTTCAGGATGGCCGAGGCCGCGAGGACGGGCAGGAGCAGCAGCCCGAGCAGCACCGGGACGACGATCTTCAGCACGCGGACGATCAGCGGAGAGAGTGCAATCAGGGCTTGCATGGCGCTACTCCTGGTCGATGATCGTCGGCCCTGCGGGCGGTAGCAGGGCGGCCTGCGCTGGAGGCGCGCCGAAGGATGGGCCATCCCACTCCTGGCGCGATCCGCCGGATGTCCCTGCCGCTGCGCCGCGCATATCGACGTAGATCGTCGGCGCCTGCTCGCTGCTCGCCGCGGCCGCGCCGGCAGCCGCGCCGGCGGCACCGCCCGCCATCACCGAGGCAAAGGTTGCCCGCTCAGCCATCCGAAGCATCATGCGCGCGCCGGTGACCGCCTCCTGAGCGGCGAAGCCAAGCATCTTCGGCGCCTTGAAGACCATCGCCATGGCGAAGATCGCCAGGATCGGCCCCAGGATCGGGTGGGTGTCCGCGCCGAACCCGCTCATGAGCGAGCGGGCGAAGCCGAGCGTCGCCCCCCAGATCAGCGGCGTCGCCAGCAGCTCCACAAAGCGGAAGAACCAGACTCGCGCGTAGTTCCAGCCACTGCCGGTCGCGATCGCCAGACCGGCGAGCGGGCTGACGATCAGCATCAGGTTGACCATCACGATGCGCGCGATTGCGTGGAGCGCGAGCAGGGCCAGGATCGCCCAGTAGGCGATCGTCACCAGAGCGATCGCCAGGCTTGCGCCCTGGATGCCGCTCAGATTGCTCCAGTAGTAGGTGGCCGGGTCGAGCGGGATCCAGTTGTTCAGCCCGGCGCCGAAGGCGTTCTGGAGCACCGCCTGCGTGATGATGTTGCCGGCCCGCACAAAGAGCGAGCAGAACCACCAGGCGCCCTGGATGCCGGCTACTCCGCCGATAAAGGTGATCAGCAGATCGGTCAGCCCGCTGCGAAAGCTGTTGCCGGTGAGCACGAAGACGGCCCGGTAGGTGCAGACGATCACCAGGATCGAGAGCGCGACCTGGCGCATGATGTTGTGCATCGCCTGCGGGCTGCCCAGGCCCGACGCCCCCGGCCAGCTGATTGTGAGGTTCTCCGGGGTGGTGAAGAGCATGTTGAAGGCCGTGTCCGAGGCGCTGTTGATGCTGCCGGTCAGGTCAACCACCTGGCCATTGCCGAAGCGCCCGAGCACCTCAAACACCGAGGCGAGCGAGTAGATGATGCCGGTCGTCGCGCCGAGCACCGAGTCGAGCAGCCACTTGCCCGGGTTCAGCCCGAGGCTGATCCAGGCCAGCGGGTTGTTGGGGTTCGTGTCAGGCGCCTGCTGCTGAAGCGGCGCCAGCGCAGTCACAGTGTTCGCCCGCGTCCGCGCAATGGTGAGCAGCGGCGGGGTCAGCTCACGGTAGCCGGCAGGAATTGCCGGGAGGGCTACGCTCGCTGGCGAGCCGGCGCTCGCCGCACCCCCAGCCGTACCGCCGCCCGCAGGCCGCTGGTACGCCGGGTCATTGAAGGGCGAATCGGCGTGCGCCGGCGGCACCGCCAGGAACAGCGCCAGCACGAGGCTGATCAGGATGCTTCCGATGACCAGGGCACGACGCCAGTGATCATCGAGCCAGCGACGGTACGGAAGAACAAGCACACGCATATCCCGCTCCTGCGAACACAACAAAACCCTGGCTGCACCATAGCAGCCAGGGCGAGCAGGGGCATCGGTGATGGTGGATGAAATCGGGTACGTAGTCGGGCTCTGACCAGTAGTGAAGGTCTCTTGTTGAGCCACCTCCTATGCTATCATTCAACCCGAATGATGGTGATCAGCAAAGCTCGGCGATAGTGCATCTTGCCAGCACGAGGAAAACTATGCCTTTCAAAAAGGCTGGCCGTATACTATCTTCGCTGGAAGATTGGGAGAGGTATGCCGGTCCAAAGAGCGCGCGTCAGTGGGTCGACGGCCGCAGTGCAAAAGAAGTCGCCCGTGCCTGGCTGGCAAGCGGCGAGGAATTGCCTCCTGAAATTTCCTCCATCCTTGCCAACCACTATCGCTTTGGGCCAATTCTGGCTTGGGACGCAGAACCGGAAGCGAAGCTCAGATTCGACATGTTCCCCGGCGAACCAAGAAACAGCGATCTCGTTGTCTATCTGGAGGATAATTTCGGGCCGTATCTTATAGCGGTCGAGGCCAAAGCTGACGAACCGTACGGTGACACTGTTGCTCAAACACTCCTTGCCGCACAAGCAAGAATGCAAGAGAATCCACGGTCAAGAGGGCTATTGAGGGTTAAACAGTTGGCTGAAGCCCTGTTTGGGCCGCGCGCCAACGAAGGCCCTGGCTTAGGATTGCTACGCTACCAACTGATGACCGCTTGTGCAGGAGCGCTGTGCGAGGCAGAGCGAAGGAAATACGCCAGAGCGATCCTGCTTGTGCATGAATTCATCACGCCGAAGACCATTGACGAAAAGCATGAAAGGAATGCTGCTGACCTGAACCTCTTTGTAAAGGTGCTCTCAGGCGGAGGGATTACAAATGTCGATTCAGGTGACCTCTTTGGCCCATTTAATGTTCCGGGCTCCCCTATCATCAAGACACAAGTGGATCTCTTTATAGGCAAAGTGTCCCGTAACCTTCGCTGAAGGGTATGTCCACATGCCGAGCCTCAGTGGCTCTTGAGCAGTCACGTGGTAGCCTCACCCGATACCTACAGCCCCATCTGCTCGCTCTCCACGATCAGCCACCGGCCCACCGCGGCCTCCCAGCGCAGGGTGTAGGTGACGCGCACCGTCGCCTGCTCGGGTGCAACGGCGCCGGCCTCCTGGTTGCTCCAGGTCTCCTGTGCCACCACGGTTGCGGTTGTTCCGGCGACGCTGATCTGGCCGATGGCCCAGCGCACCAGGATGGTGCGGTGGGGCGCGTTGCGGCGCTGGCGCTCAGCGAGCTGGGCGATGCGCCGCTGGGCGAAGGGGCCGTTCGGATCCATGTACGGCCGCAGCGGCTCGATCGTCAGCAGCGCGGCGGCTTCGCTCTCGGCGCTGTTGTAGCGGGTCAGGGTGTCCAGGATCGCGGCCTCGTCTGCGCTCAGGCCGCCGGCGTTTGCGGCTGCGAGGGTTGGCTGGGCTGCCTCGGCAGGCGGTATCGCTTCGGTCTCCCTTGATACGCCCCCCGGCTGGCCAAACCAGATCAGCAGCGCCGCGATGATGACGATCCCGAGCATGGCCAGGAGTGTTGCGCGCCAGGAGATCGGTCCCGCAGGGGCAATGTCGCGCGCGTCCTGGCTGCCAGGCTGGCGCTGCTGCTCGGCGGCGGCGCTGAACGGGAAGAGCCGGCGCTGCACCGCGCTCAGCGCTGCGCGCCCGATGCGTCCCGCCGGCGACGGCGCTGGTCTCTCTGGGTTGACTTCGCTTCCCGGCGGCGCCGCCAGCACCGGCACGACGTCGAGCGGGCGGCCGCAGTGGGGACAGGTGACGCGGATCGGCGCGACTCTCGGCGCGTCCTCCTGGGATTGGTGAGCGTGGTCCTCGGGATGTGCCATATTTTTTCCTCTCAAGCGGGAAACATAGGGAAGTCAAAGCTCGGCTTCCGGGTCTGGCTTCCCATTGTTTCCGCCGCTGGTGCGATCCAGGCTGTAGCCGATGGCGCGCCGGGTGCAGCCGTAGCGCTCTGCCAGGCTGTTAATTGATGCGCCCGCATCGTAGGCGCTGCGGATCGCGGCGTCGTGCTCGACGGCGACCTGCTGGCTCCGCCGGCCGCGATCGAGCGGCTGCACGCCCAGCAGCACGGCGAGCTTCTCCTTGCTGACCTCGTGCCGGCGCGCGAAGGCCCGGGCGTACTTCAACCCTTTCGCCCTGACCAGCTGGTGGAGCTTGTCGCTATCCCAGGCCGGCAGCGGCGCCCGCTGTCGCCCCGGCCGGCGGCGTGCGATCCCGGCGGCATCCATCGCCGCGAGCAGCACCGCGGTGCGGCAGCGGTGAAGCCGTGCGATCTCGCGGATGGTCTTGCGCTCGACAACATAGAGCCGATGGAGCCGTGCGGCATCCGGGAGTGTCATTAAACTGCTCCTTCGTTCTGTCTCAGCCGGTCAGCAGCGATTGGATCGTCTCACTGAGCTCCTGGAGCGCGCCGGCGAGCGCCCGGCGCTGCTCGGGTGGAATGTCCTCGCGGCTGATCTGTGTCAGCCGCGCGAGCTTCTCATTCACCGACCGCACGTCGCTGATCATGGCGCCTACGTCGTAGGCAACCACAACTACGACCGCTTCGGTGACCGCGTCAGCGGGCGGCGGCGCGGGGAGCGCCGGTGGGGGCTTATCGCTCGCCGGCGCGCTGCTGGCCATACGCGCTGCTCCAGGTTGCTCGCGCGCTTCGCGCAGCAGCTTGCGCAGGCGTTCGGCCTGGTTCTGCTCCTGGTCGAGGGCCTGGCGCGCGCTGTCGCGCTCCTCGATCAGCCCGCCGGTCACCCGCTGGTGTAGCTCCTCGACCTCCTGCAGCCGCCGGCGTGCTTGCTGGAGCAGGCCGTGCTCACGCGTGATCTCCTGCTCCAGCTGGGCCACCCGGCTGCGGAGCTCGTCGGCAACGGCCGCGTCGACCGCCTCGATCTGGGCGACGGTTACCGCGTGCTGCTCTGCCGGCGGTAAGAGCTGAAAGGCCGCGACCAGGGCTGGGTCGGCCTTCTGGAGCATCGCCAGCGCGTAGGTACGCTGGAAGCCGAGGTCGCTGATCAGCGCCCGGTACTGCTGCTGGCCAAGGTTGGACAGCGCCTCCACGTACAGGTTGGCCTGCTGGGCGCTGATGCCGTGGCGCCGCTCCACAAAGCCCTCGAAGGTTGCGAACTCCTGGTCGAAGCGGTAGAGCCGGCGCCGACGAACCTCCAGCAGAATCAGCGAGAGGCTGACGATCCCCTCGGCCAGCTCGCTCATGCCGCGCGTGATCTGGCGCTGTGACTTCTGGATCTCCAGGTTCGCCCAGTGCAGGTCGTCGATCGTGTCGTCCTGGCCGCCTGTCTCGGCCAGGGCGGTTAGCTCATTGTTCTCGTCTGTCATGGTTCGGCTCTTTTCTTTCGCGGACTGCCGTCACCCCCTGGATAGCTGAGCAGCACGCGGGTCTTCACGTCGCGGCGAGTGGCCAGGTTCAGACGCTGGAGGATGTTGCTCACGTGCGAGTTGACCGTGCCGCGCGAGAGGACAAGCCTCTCCGCGATCTCCTGGTTGGTCTTGCCCTCCAGGATCAGCCCGGCCACCACCCGTTGCTGCGGCGTCAGCTGCTCCATCGCCCGCAGATAGGCGGCGCGGATCTCGGCGATCTGCCGGGCCTCGCCCTCGCTGATCGCGATCGACGCCAGGGGGTCCTGCGGCCGCTGGCCCAGGAGCAGAGTCATCACGTTGCGTACGAGCACATCCGCCTCAGCCATATCTTTTAGCACGTAGCCCATCGCGCCGGCATAGATCGCGGCCAGTCGGGTTCCGGCCTCCTGCACGCTGGTCAGAATCAGGCACGGAACGCCGTGGTCATACCAGAGCGCCCGCGCCGCGGCGATTCCTTCGATCTCGGCGTGGGGCATGAGCACATCACAGATGGCGGCGTCGAAGTGTTCTCCCTGCGCGAGCAGGTCGAGCGCCTCCTCGCCAGACCTTGCCGGCGTGACGTCGATCATG
>DAOLDO010000456.1:0-5704 GCA_035327325.1 Chloroflexaceae bacterium
CGGGGCTGGTAGCGGACCACGCTTCCGCGGGGGGGCGGAGCGAGTGCGTCACGCCTGACACGGGAAGCGGAGCGGGCGGCCCCCCCCCCGGGCCGGTCACGGCGCGAGGCGCCCCTCGACCTCCTCGCAGAGGGCGTGGAGGATGAGGCCGTGCACCTCCTGGATGCGGGCGCTGTTGGCGCTGGGCACGACGATGGCGTGGTCGGCGAGCCCGCGGGCCGCCCCGCCGTCCTTGCCGAGCAGGGCGACCGAGACCGCGCCGCAGGCGCGGGCGGCCTCGAGGGCCAGCCCGATGTTGGGCGAGCCGCCCGAGGTGCTGAAGGCGACCAGCAGGTCGCCGGGGCGGGCCAGGGCGCGCAGCTGGCGGGCGAAGACCTGCTCGTAGCCGAAGTCGTTGGCGATGCAGGTCAGGGCGCCCACGTCGGCGTTCAGGCAGACGGCGGCGAGGGGCCGCCGGTCGCCCCGGTAGCGGCCCACCAGCTCCTCGGCCAGGTGTATGGCGTCGGCGGCGCTGCCCCCGTTGCCGCAGGTGAACAGGGTGCGCCCGCCGAGCAGCGCCTCGGCCACCATGGCGGCGACGGCGTCTACGGCGGGCGCCTGCGCGGCGAACTGCTCGAGGACGCTCGCCAGCTCGTCGGACTGCTCGCGGAAGTTCGGCATAGGGCTCCGGGTGCTCTGCTAATGGCCGCGAGCGGATTATACTCGATGCGGTTACGCAGCCGTGGCGTGGGCCAGGGCCTGCTCGAGGGCGGCGCGCATCTGCTGGACGCGCCTGAGCTCGGCGGCCTCCTCGGCGCCGAGGCCGCCCGCGCCCCTGGCCAGGGCGGCGGCGCGGCGCTCGGCCAGCCCGGCCTCGAGCCCGGCCAGCTCGGCGCAGAGGCCGGCGAGGCGGCCCGCCAGCTCGTCGAGGGGGCGGGGCAGCCCTGCGCCCACGCCGCCGCCCAGGATCTCGACCGCCTCGTCGGCCGCGCCGACGGCGGCGCACGTCTCGCAGTAGGCCCGGTCGCCCTCTGGGTAGATGTGGTACTCGGGGTGGATGTCGCCCTTGGTCTGGAGGTGGTAGTAGACCGCGCCGGCCACGTTCGCCGGCAGGGCCGGCCAGCCCGCGCCGCCGTGGACCAGGCGGGCGTAGCGCGCGCCCTTCTCGCGGCGGGGCACCTGGTCGGTGTTGTGGATGCCGTACTCGGTGACGTACCAGGCCTTGTCGGGGAAGAACTGCTGGTGCAGGGCCACGGCGTCGCGCAGCTCGCCCTTGGTGGCGGGGCCCTCGTCGGGCTTGAAGGCGTAGTACTCGTAGAAGTGCACGCCGACGTAGTCGCACGCGGCGATCTGCCGCTGCGCGATCTCGTAGAAGCGCCGCATGTTGCCCGCCGGGTCCATCATGAAGCCGGGTGAGATCAGGGTCGCCCGGGGAAACTCCTGGCGGCAGCGCTTGATTGCCAGGTCGAGGAAGTAGGCCCAGCGCCAGATGAAGTCGTCGTCCTGGTTGTAGACGTTGGGCTCGTTGCCCAGCTCGATCATAAGGTCGGGCTTGAGGGCGTACCAGGGCGCGATCTCATGGGCGACCCGGTCGGGGTCGAGGAAGTCGTACTGCCAGTACTGGGCGTCCGGCCCCGTGGCGCCGGGCATGTGCTTTTTGGAGAGGGGGTCCGCGGGGCGGGCGTAGCTCGGGTCGCCGCTGACCGTGCGCACGATCAGGTTGGGCACCATGGCGACCACGCGGCGGCGCGTGTCGTCGGCCCAGCTCTGGGGCAGGCCCCAGCCCGTCACCAGCTTGACCACATCGTAGTCGCCGAGGCGCACGCAGTCCTCGAGGGTGTCCAGGCTGTCAACGTAGGTCAGCACCACGCCGCGCTGCCGTGCCATCGCAGACCTCCGGTGTGTGATCCAGCGAGGGGAGGCGTAAGGGCGCCCCAGCGTGGGCGCCCACGTCGGGGCGCCCTTACGCCACACCCTCAGGTCGTCCGCGCATCGTGGCCCTATTGTAGAGCAGAGCGGCCCGGCGGTGAAGCCCCTCACCCACGCTCGTGGGCGGCGACGGCCAGTCCCGAGGCGACGCCGGTGAAGACGTCCATCTCCTGGAGCTTGTCGGCGCCGAACTTCGCGGCGAGCATCTTTACGAAGCGGGGCACGCGCGACGAGCCTCCGGTCCGCAGGACTACGTCAATCTGATCGGGGCCGAGCCCGCCGGCAGCCAGGGCCCGGTCAATGCACCGCTCGACGGCGCGCACGTCGGGGCCGATCAGGCGCTCGAAGTCCCAGCGGGGGATGCGCTCGTCGAAGGCGATCTCGCCGACGTGCATGCTCAGCACGGTCTCGGCGGCGTCGCTGAGGCGCACCTTGGCGCCCTCGACGGCCTCGTACATCGGCAGGCCGTAGTTCTGGCGCACCAGCGAGCGCAGGGCCCTGAGCTCCTTGGGGCGGTCGCCGATCGCGATCGCCTCCTCGATGATGTTCAGGTAGTGGGGCTGGGTCAGCTCGATGATCGTCTGCCACTCGCTGAGGTGGTCGAGCACGTGGGAGGGGAAGGGCAGGCGGCGCGGGCCGAGGGTGGCGCCCTCGCCGAAGTGGCGCAGCAGGCGGCCCATCACGATGCGCTGGTCGAGCAGGTCGCCGCCGACGGGCACGCCGTCGGTGGCGAGGAACTCGCGCCCGCCCCGGCCGTCGAGGCCCATGATCGTCACGTCGAGGGTGCCGCCGCCGAAGTCGAAGACGAGCACGCGCTGCTCGCGGGTGGCCGTGCGGGCGTAGGAGAGGGCGGCCGCCGTCGGCTCCTCCAGGAAGGTTACCTCGGGCAGGCCGGCGAGCTCGCAGGCGGCGCGCATGCGCTCGAAGGCCAGGGCGTCGATCTTCGGGTCGAGGCTGTAGTGGACGGGGCGGCCGACGACCATGCCGGTGACCTTCCGGCCCAGCGCGGCCTCGGCGCGCTCGAGGACCATGCGCAGCACGATCGCGATCAGCTCCTCGAGGGTGTAGTAGGTGCCGAAGACGTTGGTGCGGGTGAAGCTCTTGTCGCGCAGGCCGGTCTTTAGCGACTGGAAGAGGCGGCCGGGGGCGTTGGCGTCAACCTTCACGTAGAGGGCCTGCTGGACCGTGCCGAACTCGGCGAAGGTCACCTCGGCGTCGCCGATGTAGCGCCACTCGTACTCGACCTCGCGGCCGACGTTGCCCTCGGTGAAGCGCTCGATCGCCTCGCGGCCGATGTAGGCGGCGCCCTCGCGGGTCATGAACAGGGTCGAGCGCATGATGCTCGGGCTGGCATTGGCCTGGTCGAGGGGCAGCAGGGTCAGCCGCTCGCCGTCGTAGACCGCCGCGCTCGAGTTGGTGGTGCCGAAGTCGAGCCCTACGCGCATCTGAACCTCCGCAGACAGCACAAAAGAGCCGGGGGGCTGGGCGCCCCGGCCTCAGGACCGCGCGAACACTTCGGGCAGGATACAGGAGCGCGGGCGGCGTGTCAATCGGACCAGAGGCGGGTTCCATGTTATACTAGGTCAAGACCTTGTTTTATATTTCACAGACGCGGGAGGACGGCCCTATGGCGAAGATGATCGCGCCTGGCCTCGCGTGGCCGCGGCTGCTCGAGCAGCTCAGGGCCGCCGCGCCCGAGGCCTTCGGCTCCGACGGCCATGTGCTCAACCTGATCGGCGGCGAGTGGGGCCACCCCGGCCACGGCAAGCACTACGCCACCCCGGTGGACGGCAGCGAGCTGGGCCGCATGCCGATGCTTGACCTGGAGACGGCCAAGGGGGCCGTGCGCTTCGCCGCGCGGGAGCACGAGCGCTGGTCCCGGGTTGACCTCGACGAGCGGCGCACCCGCGTGGCGGCCTGCCTCGACGGCCTGCGGGCCCACCGCGACCTGATCGCCCACCTGCTGATGTGGGAGATCGGCAAGCCGCTCAAGCTGGCCCAGGACGACGTGGACCGCTGCATCAGCGGCGTGGAGTGGTACGTCGAGGTGATCGAGGGCATGGTCGCGGGGCGGGCGCCCCTCGGCGTGATCTCGAACATCGCCTCGTGGAACTACCCCTACTCGGTGCTGATGCACGCCGCCCTGGTGCAGCTTCTGGCGGGCAACGCGATCATCGCCAAGACGCCCACGGACGGCGGCATGTTCGCCCTGACCCTGGGCTTCGCCCTGGCGCGGCGGGCGGGGCTGCCGGTCTCGCTGGTCAGCGGCTCGGGCGGGCAGCTCTCCGACGCCCTGGTGCGCAACCCCGACGTGGCCTGCCTGGCCTTCGTGGGCGGCAAGTCGAACGGGCGCGACATCGCCGCGAGCCTGTACGACCGCGAGAAGCGCTACATGCTCGAGATGGAGGGCGTGAACTGCTACGGGATCTGGGAGTACTCGGACTGGGGCGCCCTGGCCGCGCAGATCAAGAAGGGCTTCGCCTACGGCAAGCAGCGCTGCACGGCCTATATCCGCTTCGTGGTGCAGCGGCGCCTGGTGCCCAAGTTCCTCGACACCTACCTGCCCGCGGTCAAGTCGCTCAAGATCGGCAACCCGGTGGTGGTGGACGGCCCCGACGGCCAGCCGCCCGACCTCGACTTCGGCCCGCTGATCAACAGCCGCAAGGTCGAGGAGCTGCGCGTGATGTACTCGGAGGCCGTGGGCCTGGGCGCGGTCTCGCTCTACGAGGGCGAGCTGGACGAGGGCCGCTTCCTGCCGGGGCAGGACATCTCGGCCTACCTGGCGCCGATCACCCTGCTCAACGTGCCGCGCAACGCCCGTCTGCACCACAACGAGCCCTTCGGCCCGGTGGACACGATCGTAGTGGTGGACCGGGTCGAGGAGCTGATCAGCGAGATGAACATCTCGAACGGCAACCTGGTCTCGTCGGTGGCCACCGACGACCCGCAGATCGCCAGGGCCGTCGCGGGCGATCTGCGCTCGTTCAAGGTCGGCGTGAATGGGGTGCGCTCGCGCGGCGACCGCGACGAGGTCTTCGGCGGCATGGGCGCCTCGTGGAAGGGCTGCTTCGTCGGCGGCAAGTACCTGGTGCAGGCCGTCACCCGCGGCGAGCCCGGCGAGCGCCTCTACGGCAACTTCCCCGACTACACGCTGCTGCCGGAGACGCGCTGACGCTCGCCTTTCGGCTCGCTGGGGTGACGCTCGGCTCCACCTCCCTGAGGTGACGCTCGGCTCCCCTTGCCCGCTCGCGCAGGGGGTTCGCTACACGAGCTGGCAAGGGGCAGGGTGTGACGGCTGCGGCGGAGCGAAACGGTAAAGTACCTGCGAACCATATTTAACGACCTCGGACGGGCGGCTCAGTCAGACAGGGCGAGGCTTGGCAGGAACACGGTGGGCAGCCCGTGGAAGAGCTGCGCCGCGAGCTCGCCCGGGGGCAGCGGCGCGGCCGCCGGGTCGACGGTGAGGGTCAGGCTCGCAGCGGCGGCCAGGGTCGCGTTGGCGGCGGGCGACCCGACCTGGACCGTGTGCTCGCCGGCGGTGGCCGCCCCGCCGAAGACGATGCGCAGACTGGCCGAGCCGTCCGGGCCGATCGCGAGGGTGCCCACGCGTCGCCCGGCGACGATCACGGGCTGGGCGCTGCCGGGCGCGAAGCCGCTGGCGCCCAGGAGGAAGGTGCTACCGGGTCCACCCCTGGCCCCGTTGAGCGCGCGCAATGCCGGCTGCACGGGGGGCGGCTCGGCGGGGGGCGGCTCGGCGGGGGGCGGCTCGGCGGGGGGCGGCTCGGCGGGGCACTCG
>DAOLDO010000457.1:0-5692 GCA_035327325.1 Chloroflexaceae bacterium
CCCCGCCCCGCCAAGCCTTCCAGCCCCCTATGCTATAATAATGATGCTTTCGCACGCAGCGCCGTCTTTGAGGAGGGCCTGATGAACATTGAGCACCGTCGCTTCAGCCGGGTCGATCTGGTCGAGGTCTCGGGCCGTATTGACGCGGCGACGGCCCCCCACCTGAAGCAGCAGATCGAGGCGCTGTTCGACGAGGGGCGCTACAGGATCGTGCTCGACCTGGCCAAGCTCGAGTACATCAGCAGCCCCGGTCTGCGCGTGCTGATCGAGGCCCGCAAGAAGGCCCGCGAGTGGAAGTTCACCGACCTCGAGGGCGGCGATATCCGCATCGCCAACCTCCCCCCCCGGATCAAAGAGGTCTTCGACCTCACCGGCTTTACCTCCCTCTTCGAGCTCTACAGCGATACCGTCGAGGCGGTGGGATCATTTTGAATGCTGAAGGACGAAGGCTGAGGGACGAGGCGCGGCGCTCACCCTGCGGCCTGCATCCTTCATCCCCCCACTATGGATAGCATCACCCTCACCGCCGACCTCGACGCCCTCGCCAAGATAAGCGCCTTTATCACCGAGGCGGCCGAGCTGGCCGGCCTGGACGAGCGGGCCACCTGGCAGGTGCAGCTGGCCGTGGACGAGGCGGCCACCAACGTCATCCAGCACGCCTACGACCCCGACGAGCCGGGCGACCTGACCCTCTCGTGGTCGTGCGAGGGCAACCGCTTCATCGTGGGGCTGCGCGACTACGGCCGCCAGTTCGACCCGCAGAACGTGCCGGCGCCCGACATCAGCTCGCCCCTGGAGGAGCGGCAGGTCGGCGGCCTCGGCCTCTACCTGATCACCAGGCTGATGGACGAGGTGCGCTTCGACTTCAACCCCCAGGGCGGCAACGTGCTCACCATGGTCAAGCATATCACCGCCGCCCCCCGCGACGAGGTCGTGGTCATGCCGATCAAGGGCCGGGTGGACGCCGTCACCGCGCCCCAGCTCAACCGCGAGGTCCACGAGCAGATCAACAGGGGCGCCCGCCAGATCCTGCTCGACCTGTCGGAGGTCAGCTTCCTCTCGAGCAGCGGCCTGCGGGCCCTGCTGCTGATCCGCAAAGAGCTGATGACCCTCGGCGGCGAGCTGCGCCTCGCCGGCCTCCAGCCCCAGGTCCACGAGGTCTTCGCCCTCACCGGCTTCACCCAGGTCTTCGCCATCCACGGCTCGGTCGAAGAGGCCCGCGCCTTGTTCGGCCAGAAACCCGTGTGAGCCGCGAGCGCCTGCTGACCGTCTACGCCCTGGCCACGGGCGCCGTCGGCTGGGCCTGGCTCCTCTTCACCCCGCAGCTCGCCACCCCGGCGGCGGCCCTCGTCCTCTTCGCCGCCCTGGCCCTCGCCACAGACACCCTCAGCTTCCGCGTCCCCCCCGCCGACGCCTACAGCCTCAGCGGGATCGTGCTGCTCACGGCCGCCCTGGCCCTCGGCCCCGCCGCCGCGGCCCTGGTCGCCGCCGTGGAGGGCGCCGTCGCCGGGGCGCTGCTGGTGCTGCTCTACAACCGGCCCCGCAGCCTCTACCTGCTGGTCGCGCGGCCCCTCATGCGCGGCGGCACCAGGGCGGCGGCCATCCTGGCCGGGGCGGCCCTGGCCACCGCAGCCACCGGCCGCCCCCAGCTCGACCCGGCCACCCTCGACCCGGTCCCCCTGCTGCTCTGGACGACCCTGGCCTTCTTCGCCATCCTGCAGCTCGGCCGGGTCGGGCGCGAGCTGCTCCAGGGCGGCCGGAGCGGGCTGGCCACCTGGTGGCGCAGCAGCTGGCGCCTGGCCCTCGGCGCCGAGCTGGCGCCCCTGCCCCTGGCCCTGCTCGGCTCGGCCATCTACACGGTGCTCGGCCGCGGCTACTTCCTGCTCGCCGGCCTGGCCCTGGTGGCCGCCTCGGCCGCGGTGCGCCGGGCCACGCTCAACCTGGCCAACCAGCGCCGCTCGGTGCGCGAGCTGGCCCTGCTCAACGAGGTCAGCCGGGCGATCATCAGGAGCGAGCTGGACGTGGACACGCTCTGCGAGCTGATCTACCGCGAGGCCAGCAAGATCGTGGACACCTCGTCGTTCCACCTCGGCCTGTTCGACGGCGGCAGCTACACCCTGGCGGTGCGCGTGCAGGACCGCGTGCGCCTCCCCAGGCTCACGGTGGACCTGAGCGCCGGGGACGGGCTGATCGGCTGGATCCGCCAGACCGGCAAGGCCCTGCTGGTGGAGGACTTCGCCGAGGAGATGGACCAGCTGCCCGCCCGGCCGCGCTACCAGAGCGAGCGCCCCCCGCGCTCGGGCATCTACGTGCCCCTGATCGCCGGCGAGGCCGTGATCGGCTCGATCTCGGTGCAGAGCTACCAGCCAGGGGCCTTCGCCGCCAACGACCTGCGCCTGCTGTCGCTGATCGCCGACCAGGCCGCCGTGGCGATCACCAGGGCGCGCGCCTTCCGCGAGGCCAACGTGCGGGCGGTGCAGCTCCAGGCCATCCACCAGGTGAGCGAGCGCATCACCGCCATCCTCGACCTGGACGAGCTGCTGCCGGCGGTGGTGCGCCTGATCAACGAGCACTTCGGCTACCACCCGGTCCACATCTTCACCCTCGACCCCGGGGCGGCGCAGATCAACTTTCGCGCCTCGACGGCCACGGGCGAGCAGCTCGAGCGGCTCCTGGCCCTGCCCCTGAGCGCCGGCCACGGCATCGTCGGCGGGGCGGCCCTCAGCGCCACGCCCATCCTGGTGGGCGACGTGCGCCGCGACCCGCGCTACCTGCGCGACAGCAGCAGCACCCGCTCGGAGCTGGCCGTGCCCCTGCGGGTGGGCGACCAGGTGGTGGGGGTGCTCGACGTGCAGAGCGACGAGCCGGACGACTTCAACGCCGACGACCTGTTCGTGATGCGGACCCTGGCCGACCAGATCGCCGTGGCCATTGACGCCGCCAATACCTACAGGGCCCAGCAGGAGGAGGCGTGGACGCTGAACGCGCTGCTGCAGGTGGCCGAGAACCTGGGCCGGGCCACGAGCGTGGGCGAGCTGCTGGCCACGGCGGTGCGCCTGCCGCCGCTGCTGATCGGCGCGCCGCGGGCCCTGATGCTGCTCTGGGACCACGAGGCGGGCACGTTCAGCGTGGCGGCGGCCCACGGGCTGCAGCGCGAGCGGCGGGCCCTGGTGGTGGGCCAGGCGCTGCGTCCGGAGGAGGCGCCCCTGCTCGAGGAGCTGCGGGCGGCCGCCGGCGACGGGCGGCGCCTGCTCACCCTGGCCGACACGGGCGATCCGGCGCTGCCCTGGCCGGAGCCCCTGGCCCTCGGCGACCAGGGCTGCCTGGCGGCCCTGCCCCTGGTGGGGCGGGCGGGCCTGCTCGGCGCCCTGCTGCTCGACTACGACGAGGAGGTGCGCCTGAGCGGCCGGCAGGCCAACCTGTGCGTGGGCGCCGCGCGCCAGCTCGCCGCGGCCCTCGAGAGCCTGCAGCTGGCCGAGGAGGCCGAGGCCGCCGCCCGCCTCGAGCAGGAGCTGCGGGTCGCCCGCGAGATCCAGACGGCGCTGCTGCCCTCGCGCCCGCCGGCCCTCCCCGGCTGGCAGGTGGACGCGGCCTGGCAGTCGGCCCGGGTGGTTGGCGGCGACTTCTTCGACTTCTGGCAGCTGCCGCTGCGCCGGGAGCCGGGCGTGACGGGCCAGCTGGGCCTGGTGATCGCCGACGTGAGCGACAAGGGCGTGCCGGCCGCGATGTTCATGGCCCTGTCGCGCTCGCTGGTGCGCGCGGCGGCCCTCGACGGCTCGCCGCCGAACCTGGCGATCGAGCGGGCCAACCGCTGGATCATCCGAGACTCCGAGTCGGGGATGTTCGTGACCCTGTTCTACGGGGTGCTCGAGCCGGCAAGCGGCCGGCTGCGCTACACCGTGGCCGGGCACAACCCGCCCCTGCACTACAGCGCGACCGACGGCAGCATCGCCGAGCTGCGCACCGCGGGGATCGCCCTGGGCGTGCTCGAGGAGATCAAGCTGGGCGCGGCCGAGGCCCTGCTGGCCCCCGGCGACGTGCTGCTGCTCTACACCGACGGGGTGACCGAGACGATTGACGACGCCCGCGAGGAGTTCGGGGTCGAGCGGCTGCGCGGCCTGCTGGCGCGCCGCCACGCCGAGAGCGCCGCCGAGATCGTGCGCGCGGTGATCGAGGCCGTGGCCCAGCACGGCCAGGGGCGACCGCCCTTCGACGACGTGACCCTGGTGGTGCTCAAGCGCGAGCCCGCGTAGAGGATCCCCTACGCCTCACGGACGGGCACCCCGCGCTGGCGCAGATAGTCCTTCACATCGCCGACGCTGTACTCGCCGAAGTGGAAGATCGAGGCGGCGAGGACGGCATCGGCCTGGCCGTCGGCGAGGCCGCGGTACATATCTTCGGGGGAGCCGGCGCCGCCCGAGGCGATCACGGGCACGGGCACGGCCGCGCTGACGGCGCGCAGCAGCTCGAGGTCGTAGCCGCGCTTCTGGCCGTCGGCGTCCATGCTGTTGATGCAGATCTCGCCCGCGCCGAGCGCGACGCCCTGGCGCACCCACTCGACCGCGTCGAGGCCGGTGGGGCGCGGGTTGGCGCCGGTATGGGTGAAGACGGCCCAGCGGGGCGCCTCGCCGGGGGCGCTGACGCGGCGGGCGTCAACCGAGAGCACGATGCACTGGCTGCCGAAGCGCTGGGCGCCCTCGGCGATCAGCCGGGGGTTGAGCACGGCGGCGGTGTTGACCGAGACCTTGTCGGCGCCGGCCCGCAGCATGCGGTACATGTCGTCGGTGCTGCGGATCCCGCCGCCGACGGTGAGGGGGATGAAGACCTGGGCCGCGGTGCGCTCGACCACCTCGACCATGATCGCGCGCTCGTCGCTCGAGGCGGTGATGTCGTAGAAGACCAGCTCGTCGGCGCCGGCGGCGTCGTAGGCGGCGGCGAGGGCCACCGGGTCGCCCGCGTCGCGGTGGTTGACGAACGAGACGCCCTTGACCACGCGGCCGGCCTTCACGTCGAGGCAGGGGATGATTCTGCGGGTGAGCATAGGCTACTTGGGGCGGACCTGGCCCTTGCGACCGCGCTCCTCGGGCGTGGGGGCGCCCTTGGCCTCGGCCGCCTCGCGGCGGCGGCGGGAGTCGTCAATCAGCTGGCGGGCGGCGTTGACCGACCAGATGGCCAGAAGGGCGACGGTGATGATGAAGATCGGCACCGCCAGGAAGACGCTGAGCAGGACGATGGCCAGCATCATGGCCAGGGTCAGGAAGGTGAAGATCGGGCGGCCGAGGGCCATCAGGAAGGCGTTGCGGGCCACCAGGCGCAGGTTTGGCTCCTCCTGGAGGAAGACGAGGGCGGGGGCGTAGAGCAGCAGGCCCAGCCAGAAGATCAGGCCGTAGAGCCAGAGTCCGAGCATGATCGCGCCGAAGAGGTTGCCGACCCCGGTGTAGAAGCTGAGGTTGTAGCTGATCAGCAGGAAGCTGGCGGTGGCGACGCCCATCAGAGCCCAGCCGGGCCGGGCGTACTGGCGCATGCCGGTGAAGAAGTCGGCCACTTTGGCGGCGCGGCCGTCGGTCACCTTGTGGGCCACGTAAAACAGACCGGCGGTGGCCGGGCCGGCGGGCAGCACGCCGAGGAGCGCGATCGCGATCGCCGGCAGCCAGGCGCCCTGCAGCAGCGGCAGCAGGGCCACCCACCAGAG
>DAOLDO010000458.1:0-5675 GCA_035327325.1 Chloroflexaceae bacterium
ACTACCCGGCCGCCCCCGCCGCGGGCCAGGCCGCGCCGCCGGCCGCGCCGCCCCGCAAGGGCCCCAGCACCCTGCTGGTGATCCTCGGCGCCCTGGGCGCCGTCGCCGTGGCCTGCATCGGCCTGTTCGCCACCTTCGCGATCCAGGGCGGCGGGCAGGGCGGCGGGCAGAGCAGCGGCGATACCATGCGCACCGCCGTGGCCGACGGCGACCTGAACGTGCTTATCGCCGAGGCCGACGAGTCCCTGGCCGAGGAGGACGGGCTGCCCGCGGCCATCGCGGCGTACAACGGCATGCTCGGCGATTACCCCGGCACCCCTCGCGTCCTGGCGCGCCTGGCCATGGCCTACAGCGCCGGCGGTGACTGGCCCAACGCCGAGGAGTGGGCCAACCAGCTGATCGACGCGCCGGACAGCACCGACGCCCAGGTCGCCCTCGGCTACGCGCTCCTCGCCGACGCCTACGCCTCCCAGGGCGACATGACCGCCGCCCTGGCCGAGATTGACATGGCGATCGAGAACGACCCCGACCTGGCCCTCGGCCACGCCGTGGAGTCGAACCTGCTGGCCGCCCGGGCCGTGGCCGCCGGTGACACCGCCGAGATGGACGCCGCCCTGGCCAGCCTCGACCGGGCCGTGGACACCCTGGACGACGAGGAGCCGCTCGTCCAGGCCCTGACCCAGAACGCCCTTGGCTACACCTTCGGGCAGGAGCACCGGCTCAGCGGCAGCGCCGACTACTTCAGCCAGAGCGAGGGGGCCTACAGGCGCGCGATCGAGCTGCTGCCGGCCGCCGGGCTGTTCCGCTCCAACCTGGCCTACCTGCTGCTGCAGGACGAGGACTACGAAGGCGCCCGCGAGCTGTTCGAGACGGCCGCCGAGTCCGGCTATCTGCCCGCCCTCGCCGGCATCGGCTGGGCCCACTACGACGAGGGCGACGGCGACGAGGCCGAGGCGGCCTTCGACGAGGCCATCGCCGAGGCCCCCGACGCCCCCGACGGCTACTTCGGCATGGGCCGCCTCCGCTACAACGAGGGCGACTACGACGGGGCGATCGCGCTGCTGGGCCAGGCCGTCGAGCGCAACCCGCGCAGCCCCGAGCTGCAGGGCTGGCTCGGCGAGGCCCTGTTCTGGAAGGGCTTCAACGGCGAGGGCGCCGAGGCCGAGCAGGCCTTCGCCCGGGCGGCAGAGGCTTACACGCGGGCGATCGAGCGCGACGAGCGGGCCGTCTTCTCGCTCGCCGGCCTGGCCTGGACCCTCCAGCACCAGGAGCAGTACGCCGAGTCGGTCGAGACCTTCGACCGGGCCCTGGCCCTCGACCCGAACGACGCCAGCCTCTACGACGGCAAGGGCTGGAGCCTGTTCAACCAGGGCAGTTACCCGGAGTCCGAGGCGGCCTTCCGCCAGGCCATCGCGCAGGACGACGCCTACGCCGAGGCCCACTACCACCTCGGGCGCGCCCTCGCCGAGCAGGGGCGCGCCGACGAGGCTCGCGCCGCCTACCAGCGGGCCCTGGAGCTCGACCCCAACCTCAGCGCGGCCCAGGAGTACCTCGACGGCCTGGCCCCGTAGCGGGCCCCGCGCCGAAGATCGAGAAGTGCGTGTATGATGGGGGGGCGCGGCAGCCAGCCGCGCCCTTATCCACACCCCACAACACGCCATGACAGAACGCCTCCACCTGATCTTGATCGGCCCGCCGGGCGCGGGGAAGAGCACCGTGGCGGGGCTGCTGGTGCGGCAGGCGCCCCTGACGGTGATCGCCACCGGCCAGCGCCTGCGCCAGGAGATCGCCGCCGGCACGCCAATCGGGCGGACGATCGGCCCCCTGCTCGAGCAGGGCCACTTCGCCCCCGACACGCTGATGGACCGCCTCATGCGCCAGTGGCTGCGCGAGGTGCCCGCCGACCATGGCTTCCTGCTCGACGGCTACCCGCGCAACCCCGAGCAGGCCCTGGCCCTCGAGGCCATGCTGGCCGACCGGCGGCGACCGCTCACGGGGGCCATCGCCCTCGAGATCGACGACGCCGAGGCCGTGCGCCGCCTCGGCGGCCGCCGCATCTGCCGCTGGTCCGGCGAGCCCTTCACCCTCCACGTGAGCGACGAGGCCGCCGTGGCCCGCTGCGCCGCCCTCGGCGGCGTGCTCGCGACCCGCGACGACGACCGGCCCGAGGTGATCGCCGAGCGCCTGCGCGTCTACGAGCGCGAGACCGAGCCCCTGATCAGCTTCTACAGCCGGCGCGGCCTGCTCCACCACATAGATGCCGCCGGCAGCCCCGAGCAGGTCGCCGAGCGGGTCCTCGCCCATGTGCGCCGCGACGCTGGTTGACAGGTGGTGGGCAAAACATTTACAATGGGTGTGTAATCAAACCACCAAGGAGCTCCTATGCGCGAGCGCGCCGACGCTTTCGACTTCTTCGGCCCGCGGGCCCTGGTCGGCCCCGAGCTGCGCCCGGGCGATGCCGCGCCCGACTTCGCCCTGCTCACCAACCGCTTCAAGACCGTGAGCCTGGCCGACTTTGCCGGCAAGGCCCTCCTGATCAGCGTCGTGCCCTCCCTCGACACGGGCATGTGCAGCAAGCAGACCCTGCGCTTCAACCAGGCGGCGGCGGAGCTGGCCGACCGGGCGAGCTTCATCGCCGTGAGCGCCGACCTGCCGTTCGCCCAGGCCCGGTGGTGCGGCAGCAACGACGTAGGCCATGTGCAGGCCCTCTCGGACCACCGCGAGCTGGCCTTCGGCCAGAACTACGGCACCTACGTGCCCGACTTCCGCATCGAGAGCCGCGCCGTGTTCGTCGTGGACCGCGAGGGCGTGATCCGCCACGCCGAGTACGTGCCGTCCGCCGGGCAGGAGCCCGACTATGATGCCGCCCTGGCGGCCCTGCGGGAGGCGCTGTAGGGATTAGAAAGCGCTCATCAGTCGGGGTTTCAGGGGGGCGTCAGTTGACGTAGCCCCCCTGTTCTGCTATACTTGTTGCGCGTGCAACAGTTTTCGCACGGCCCACCCCCTGGAACGGCTCCGCCAGACGCCACCACTCCCCCCAACCTGCCCGGTGGCCCCATCAGCGACGTCGCAGGAAGACCCGGCGACGCGCTTTGGCGTATCCAGGGGCGGCCGGCCCGTATAGAGAGGAACCCTGATGACCGTGAGCACCACCATGTCCGCCCCGCGGGTGAGCGACCTCGTGCTCGACCCGTTCGTCTACAGCGATGCCCTGGCCCCCCTGGTGCGCGAGGGGCGCCTGGCCCACGAGGCGGCCGACCGGCTGGCGGCGGCGCTGCCGGCGGCGATCGCCCAGCTCGACGCCCTCGGCGACGCCTACGGCGCGATCGCCCTGGCCAGCCTCTACGAGCAGCTGGCCGGCCTCCAGGCCGTCGCATGAGCGCGGCACCGACGACCACAACGGCAAGTGCGCGGGGGTGAGCTGACACTCACCCCCGCGCTTTTTTTAACCTGGCGGCCCGGGCTACGGGCGGGCGTCGGCCCGGGCCAGCTCCTCGCGCAGCTCGCGCAGCTCGCGCTGGGCCGCGAGCAGCTGGCGGCGCAGCTGGATGATCACCTCGACGCCGGCCAGGTTGACGCCGAGGTCGTCCACCAGGCGCCTGATGAAGCGCACCTGCTCGATGTCATCGTCGCTGAAGCGCCTGATGTTGCCCTTGCTGCGGGCCGGGGCGATCAGGCCACGGCGCTCGTAGAGGCGCAGACTCTGCTCGTGCATGCCCGCCCGCTGCGCCGCCACCCTGATGGTGTAGGTGCGGGGCTCGTCGCTCATGCTGCCGCCTGCTCCTTGATCCGCCGCAGCTCCTCGAACAGCTCGCGCTCGCGGGTGCTGAGCCTGGTAGGCAGCTGGGCGGTGACGGTAACATAGAGGTCGCCGCGGCGCTCGGAGCGCATCACGGGCATGCCCTGGCCGCTCAGGCGGAAGGTGCGGCCGTTCTGGGTCTGCTCGGGGATGTTGAGGTTGATCGTCTTGCCCGAGAGGGTGGGCACGCTGGCCTGGCCGCCGAGCAGCAGCGTGTAGAGGCTGGTCTCGACCTTGACGGAGAGATCCTCGCCCTTGCGCTCGAAGCGCGGGTGGGGCTGCACGCGCACGACGAGGAGGAGGTCCCCGCGAGTGCCGCCGTTCAGGCCGGGGGCGCCCTCGCCGGGCACGCGCACGCGGTTGCCCGTGTCCACGCCGGGGGGGATCTTCACCGTGATCGTGCGCGGCGTGCCGTTCGGGTTCGAGAACTGCAGGGTGCGCTGGGTGCCCGTGAAGGCCTCTTCGAGCGTGATCTCGACGGGCTGCTCGACGTCCTGCCCGTCCATGCGCACGTTGAACCCGGCCCCGCCGGCGCGGCCGCTGCGCCCGCCGAAGAGGGTCTCGAAGATGTCGGCGAAGTCGGTGGCGCCGCCGTAGTCGAAGCCGGGCCCGCCGGCCTGCTCGTAGCGCTTCCAGTCGCTGCCGAAGCGGTCGAACTTCTCGCGCTTCTCGGGGTCGGAGAGGACCTCGTAGGCCTCGTTGATCTCCTTGAAGCGGGCCTCGGCGTCCTTGTCGCCGGGGTTGATGTCGGGGTGGTACTTGCGGGCCAGCTTGCGATAGGCTTGCTTGATCTCCTGGTCCGAGGCGCCCCTGCTCACGCCGAGGACCTGGTAATAGTCTTTCATGCACGAACCTTCATGCTACAGCCGATGCTGGGATGATTCTATAGACTTGACAAGATCGTTGTCAAGGTTCTGCTGTTAGAGAAGTGTTAGCGCATGCAAAAGCCCCCGCGGCGTGGCGGGGGCTCGCAGTGCGGAGGGCCGGCGATCAGGCGACCTGGGCCTCCCAGACATTAGCGCGTCTGTAGGGGGCGTAGGCGGCCACCTCGCGCAGCGAGCGGTGAAGCAGGTCGCGCTCGAGGGGGTCGTTGTAGCCGTTGATCAGCCGTTCGATCGCCTCGAGGTGCGCGAGGCCGGGGCCGTAGCGGTAGACCGGGTCGCCGTTGGCGGTGGCCGCGTGGACCATGATCCCGTCGTCGGCGAGCTCCTGCAGGGCTTCGGCGACGCTCCAGATATCGCGGCAGATCCGCTCGGCAATAGCGCGGGGCGTGGCCTCCAGGCGCGGGTTCTCGTAGAACACAAGGAGCAAATGCAGCTTCACCGGGTTGTCAATGGCATGCTCAAGGAGACTCTGCACCATCGGGTCAATCATCGACCGACCTCCTTCCGCGTTTGATCGTCATTGATCACACGTGTGCCGGGGGGACGCCAACTTCGCTGGGCTACGCTAACGGGCGTGGGAAGTGGGCTCCTGCGGGCGTGGGAGGAGCGGACCTGTGGGGAAAGTAGCCGGCTGTCCTTGCACTTACTCTCACGAGTTGGCTTCGATTATACACGACTTGCCAAGGTTTTGAAAGGGGGTTCTTGTCGGAATTTTGACTATTATGGTTGTTACTCAACAACACTTGTGACGATCATCACAGGGAATAGCGCGGCGCCGGCGGGGGCGCCAGTGGCGATATAATGGAGAGGGTTGAACAAGCTGAGGAGGACAGGCTATGAAGCTACGGGTCGCCGTGCTGGGCGCCACAGGGACGGTGGGCCAGCGTTTTATCCAGCTGCTCGATGGCCACCCCTGGTTCGAGCTGGCCGCCGTGGTGGGCAGCGAGCGCAGCGCCGGGCGCGCCTACGGCGAGGCCGCCCGCTGGGTGCTC
>DAOLDO010000459.1:0-5659 GCA_035327325.1 Chloroflexaceae bacterium
CAGGTAGAGCAGCAGCAGGGCGCCGAGGGCCCCGCTGGCCAGGCCGATCGCGCCGAAGGCCTGCATCGGGCGGGTCGAGTACGAGAGCAGGAAGCGCACGGTGATCAGGTCGAGCAGCACGCGGGTGGTGCGGCCGATGCCGTACTTCGACCTGCCGTACCTGCGGGCCTCGTGGTTGACCGGCAGCTCGGCCACGGCGACGCCCTGCCAGGAGGCGATGGCGGGGATGAAGCGGTGCAGCTCGCCGTAGAGGTCGAGGTTCTTGAGCACCTCGGCCCGGTAGATCTTGAGCGAGCAGCCGTAGTCGTGGAGGTGGACGCCGGTGGCCCACGAGATCATGCGGTTGGCGAGGATGGAGGGCAGGCGCCGGTTGAGGAAGGGGTCCTGGCGGCGGGCGCGCCAGCCGCTGACCACGTCGAAGCCCGACTCGGCCTTGGCGAGCAGGGCGGGGATGTCGTTGGGGTCGTTCTGCAGGTCGGCATCGATCGTGACCACCCACTCGCCGCGGGCGCGGTCGAAGCCGGCGGCGAAGCCGGCCGTCTGGCCGAAGTTGCGCCGGAAGCGCACCACGCGCAGGCGCTGGTCGCGGGCGGCCAGCTCGCGCAGCAGGGCGAAGCTGCGGTCGCGCGAGCCGTCGTCCACGGCGAGGATCTCGTAGGGCTTGCCGAGGGCCTCGAGGGCGGTCGTCAGGCGCTGGTAGAGGTGGGGGATACTCTCCTCCTCGTTGTAGATTGGGACGACGACGGAGAGGTAGGGGTCCTGCGGGGGCGACGCGGCCTCCCGTGGCTCGGCGGCGGCGACAGAATATGAGGTCATGCTGGCTCCGGCTCACGCGGTGAAGAGCTACTTTATGGCGCCTATTGTACGCGAAGGAGCCTGGGTGGCTTGCGACGCGCCGGGGCATGCGCGCCTATTGTAGCGCGTGGGCCGCGCCTGGCGCGGCGGAACTTCTGGTAAGATAGTCCCGTCTCTTGGCCGCGGGCGTGGGTGGACGGCGAGGAGGGGGCATTTCCCTGGCGCGGGTAGGTCTGTTGTCGGATGAGAGTCGGGGCCTGTGTCCGATCTCACAAAGGCGGTTCGGGCGTAGACTGTGGGCAGATAGATCACAGCCGGCGGCCAGAACCTCTCGCAGCAGAACCAGCCGGCCTCTCGCCCCTCTCAACCGGTCGCCAGATGGCGGCCGTTTTTGTTTGGGCGCCCCGGCGCGGGCGCCGCAACCGGAGCGCCCTTACGCCCTGACAGGCATCCGTGGTTCCACTTTGTGTGAAGGGGCGCCCGTGCTGAGCGTCTTGCTCGAGGTGCTGCTGCCGGTGGCCCTGGTGGCGGCGGCGGGGTTCGCGCTGGGGCGGCGCTTCCCCCTGGACCAGCTGACCCTGAACCGGGTGGTAATCTTCGGGATGAGCCCGGCCCTGATCTTCACGGCGCTGGTGCGGGCCGACCTGGCGGGCGCCGGGGCCCTGACCATGATCCTCTTCTCGGTCGCCATCGTGGCCCTGATGGGCGCCGTGACGGCGGCGATCGCGGTGCCCCTGGGCGTGCGCGGCCCCGAGCTGAGCGCGCTGTTGCTGGCCAGCCTGTTTATGAACTCGGGGAACTTCGGGCTGCCCGCGGCGCGCTTCGCCTTCGGCGAGGCCGGCTTCACCCAGGCCCTCTTCTTCTTCATCGCCCAGTCGGTGATGGCCCAGACGGTGGGCGTGGCCCTGGCGGCGTGGGGCTCGGCGCAGGCCGGGCCCGGGGTGGCGCGCCAGGTGGCCGGGCGCGTGCTGCGCATGCCCCAGGTCTACGCGACGGCGGCGGCCCTGGCGGTGCGGGCGACGGGCTTCGACCCCGAGGCGGCCGTGGGGCTCGCCGCGGGCCTCTTCCGCGGCCTCACGCTGCTCAGCGAGGCGACCCTGCCGATGATGCTGATCGTGCTCGGCGCCCAGCTCTCGGGCGGGGTGGCCTTCAGCGAGCCGCGCCTGGTCGCCCTGGCCACAGGGCTGCGCCTGCTCGTCTCGCCCCTGGTCGCCTATGGGCTCGGGCTGGCTCTCGGCCTCGACCAGCTCGGCCTCGCCGTCGGGGTGATGCTGGCGGGCATGCCCACGGCCGTCCACACCACGATCGTTGCCCTCGAGTTCAACACCAGGCCCAGCCTGGTGGTCGGCACGGTCGTCGTCACCTCCGCGCTGAGCCTTGGCACGCTGGCGGTGCTCCTGACGCTGGTGGGGGTGTGAGGTGTGAGGTGTGAGGTGTAAGGGGCCGGTCCGTGGCGGATTCACACGTCACACAGCGAGCGCGAGCGAGCGGCTCACATCTCACGGCGCGAGCGGAGCGAGCGGCCCTACATGCCCAGCTCCGCCGAGCTGAACATTACGCTGAAGGCGCGGCAGTAGATCACCACGGACCTGTAGCCCTCCAGGTCGAGGTCGGCGGGGAGCGGGTAGTTCTGGCTGCCCTCGCTGGCCTTGAGCCCGGCCAGCTCGAGGTAGCCGGCGCCGGTGTCGTGGAGCTCGGCGCTGCTGCGGGGCATCGGGTGGCCCGCCAGGCCGATGCGCAGGTCGGGGCCGTTCTGGGCCCGGAAGTTCTCCAGGCGCAGGACGTGCTGACCGTCTGGCAGCCGGTAGATCGTCGCCGTGCCCTCGGCGCCGTGCAGCCGGTCAATCACCGTGAAGCTGCCGCTCAGCAGCGCCACCGGCTCGGCCGGGGCGGCCGTGGGCGCGGGCTCGGCCACGGCAGCGGCGGCGGTGGGCTGGACCTGGGCGACGGGGGGCTCGGCCACGGCGGTGGGGGCGGCCACGGTGGCGGCGGGGGGCTCGGCCACGGTGGCGGCGGGGGGCTCGGCCACGGTGGCGGGGGCGGTTATCGTGTCGGCGGTGGGCTGGGCTACGGCGGCCGTGGGGAACGCCTCGTCCACCCGGGTGCTGATGAAGAGCGGGCTGATCGTCCACCATGCGAAGGCCAGGGCGGCGATGGCGACCGGGACGGCGACCCAGGCCAGCCACGCCGGGAGGCGGCGCGTCGAGAGCTTGGCGCTCATACTGCTCCTCTACGTCCTTGCACGCTCCAGAGGCGTACCTGCGCCCAAGCGTACCGCCCGCCCCTCACGTCGCCCTTGCGAGAGTCTTACGGGAGGCTTACGCGTGTCCCGCCCTGCTGACTGTCACCCCGGCGAGCGCAAGCGAGCGTCACCCCCGCGAGGCGCAGCCGAGCGCCTACAGCGGGTTGCGCGCGAAGACGTACTCCTCGACCACGCGCCCGCCGATCAGGTGCTCCTGGATGATCCGTTCGAGCACCTCGGGGGTGCAGGAGTGGTACCAGACACCCTCGGGGTAGACCACGGCGATCGGGCCGTGGGCGCAGATGCGCAGGCAGTTGGCCTTGGTGCGGTAGACGCCGCCGTCGGCCAGCGAGAGGCGCAGCTCCTTCAGGCGTCCCTTGAGATAGTTCCAGGCGGCCTTGCCGGCCGCGTAGTCGCAGCACTTGGGCTCGCTCTGCTCGGCGCAGAGGAAGATATGGCGGCTGTAGGTGCCGACCCCGTACTGCCGCGCCAGGTCGCGCAGCTCGTCCATCTGCTCGCGCTCGCTCATCGGTGGTGTGCTCCGCCGGCTGAAATGTCCTGGGGGCATTATACCCCGTCGGCCTCGGCCGCGTAGCGGCGCACGGCGCGCACGAGGTTGGCGGGCGTGCCCACGTCGAGGGCGCTCCCGTCGGGGAAGGCGACCGAGTCCACGTGCATGCCCCGCTCGATCGCGGCCTGGATCACATCGCCCACGTAGATCTCGCGGGCGGGGCGCCGCGCGGGGTCTGGGTCGGCGCGCCTGGCCGCGTCCTCGGCCAGGTGCGCGTGGAGGAACTCGCTGAAGGCCGGGGCCCACACGCACAGCATCCACGAGTAGCGCAGGTCGCTCTGGGGCGGCTTGACCACGATCCGCTCGACCCGGCCCGCGGCGTCTGTGGCCACCATGTCCGTCGTGTGGGGCTGGTCGGTGGGGAAGAGGCCGAGCACCACGTCGGCGCCGGTGGCCCGTCGGCGCGCAAGGAGCCGGGCGAAGGCGTCGGCCGGCTCGAAGATGATGTCGGGGAAGCCCAGGGCCACGACGCAGCCCCGCGCGAAGGGGTAGGCCTGGTCGAGGGTGTAGGGCGAGCCGTGGGGCAGGTTCATGATCAGGTAGGCGAGGCGCAGGCCGAGCTGCTCGCCGTGCCCCAGGTAGGCGGGGATGTCCCACTTGCCCGGGCGCAGCACGACGAAGGCCCGCTCGACCCCCGCCAGGCGCAGGCGCTCGAGCAGGTACAGGCAGACCGGCTTGGGCCGCGGGCCGGCCGGCGTGGCCTGGAAGCCTACCGGCAGCAGCTCCTTGCTGCCGGGGAGGGGCGCCAGCCGGGCCGAGACGCCGGCGGCGGGGATGATCGCGACGACGGGCAGCTCCTCGGGCATGGGGGCCTCCTCGGCTATGGCGGCTTCTGCATCTCGGGCCCCAACCTCAACCCTCAGCCCTCGGCTAGCCGTGACAACGGGGAGATGCGGGTAAGGGCGCCCCAATATGCGTTCATCGTCAAGATCGCTGTGGCGACCCACTAGCCCATCCCGCCAAGGGCGATGAAGAGGATCGCGCCGAGGCAGAGGTAGCTGCCGTAGGCGATGTAGGTGGGGGTGGGCCGCCCGGCGCGCCTGGCGATCAGGATGCCGGCCGAGACGAGGCCGGCCATGAGCATGCCGTAGAAGAGGGCCGTGCTCAGGTTGAGTAGGCCCACGGCCGCCCCGATGAACACCGCCAGGTAGACATCGCCGAGGCCGAAGGGCACCCCCGCGCCCGGGAAGAGCGCGCGCGCCAGCAGGTAGAAGATCAGGAAGATGAAGCCGCCCGCCAGGGCGCCCAGGGTCGTGACGCGCCAGTCCATGCCTACGAGGGGCCCGACGACCAGGGCCACGGCGGCTGCGCCCAGGATGACGAGGGTGTAGATGTAGCGGTGCAGCCAGTCGATCGCCCCCGTGAGCAGCAGCACGGCCACTACGAAGGCCAGGTAGGCGAAGGCGGGGCTCAGACCGTAGAGCTGGTGGAGCCGCAGCAGGGCCAGCCCGCTGATCAGCTCGACCAGCGGGAAGATCCAGTGGAGCCGGCGGCCGTCGCGGGCCCGGCCCCGCTGGATGAGCCAGCCGGCCAGGGGCAGGAGCTGCCACCAGGCCAGGGGCTCGCCGGTGCGCGTGCAGCGCGGCCAGCCGCCGAGCCGGCCCTCGCGGGGCAGCCGCACGACCAGCAGGTTGATCAGGCCGCCGAGGGCCAGCCCGGTCAGGAAGACGAGGGTAGAGGTTAGCATAGGGCTCACGCTGCGCTGCTTGTCGAGTGTCCTGCCCCAGCCTACCGCGTCGCTGTTACGGGGCCGTGGCGGCGCGCGCTACCCGCCCCTGAGGGCCGCCTCCATCACCGCGACCGGCGGCTCGCGCCCCGTCCAGCGGGCGAGGGCCAGGGCGCCCTGGCGCACCAGCATGCCCAGCCCGTCGCGGGTCGCCGCGCCGCGGGCCGCGGCCTCTGCCAGCAGGCGCGTGGGTCGGTAGACCATGTCGTAGACCAGGGCCTGGGGGCCGACCGGCGGGGCGGGGAGGGGCGTCTCGCCCCCGTGCCCGCCCAAGGGCGTCGCGTTGACCCGCAGCCCGCCCCCGGGCCCCGCCCCCGCCACCTCC